>JBDNFT010000039.1:0-2165 GCA_041689695.1 Planctomycetaceae bacterium
CCAGCAGCAGTACGCACGGGTTTGTCACGAGGGCTCTGGCCAGCGAGAGTCTCATTTGCATCCCGCCAG
The DNA here is from genome assembly GCA_041689695.1 of Planctomycetaceae bacterium. Classification (GTDB taxonomy): domain Bacteria; phylum Planctomycetota; class Planctomycetia; order Planctomycetales; family Planctomycetaceae; genus SXXK01. Next base: position 70 of record JBDNFT010000039.1, read on the forward strand.
ACATCTGAGCCGGACGCTTGGTTGCATCCTGAGCCGACAGTCCAACCTGTTCGAGCAATTGTTGAGTTGTTGTATGGCCGGAGTTGGCAGTCGCATCAAGAGAACTTGCAGTGCCCAGCTCCAGTGGCAGATGCAGGTTCTGTTCGGCTGTTCTCCACGGCAGCAGCGTAGGATGCTGAAAGACGAAGCCGACGGATTCCCCGAGACGGCCCTGATTTCGTTCGACGCTTCCGGATGTGGGTAATTGGAGCCCGGCGATGAGTCGCAGCAACGTCGATTTTCCACATCCAGACGGACCAACAATCGTGACAAAGTGCCCGGCGTCAATCGAGAGATTGAGATCTCGAAATACGGGACTGGCGTTTGAGTCGAACTGCTGCGTGACTCGGTGAAAAGAGAATGCTGTTTCGGTGGCCATATTGATATCTACGTCAGCATTTCGCCGCCGGGCATGGGATGCATTTCTTCGTGACAGGCTTGCTCCGCCAGAATCGCGTAACAATTGCGGAGATTGCTGATGACGCGAGGCAGGTAGAACGTCTGCGGAAGAAATGGTTCATCAGTCATGAAGCCTGGAACGCCATACGCAAATTGAGACAAATCTCGCGGGGAGATCGACCAGCCTTCGACCATGGCCCAGCCAAAGATGATCGTGACGTCCCGACCTTCGCGATGCAATGTGAGCCACCGAGTGTACTCGTCGGAAAAATCGAATGGCAAAAACAACTGCTGACCATCTTTCAGGTCGGTGAGCAATCGGATCCATTCGCCAACCAGTTGCATCGTGCCTGTGGCGGGACGGAAATCATGATTCTCGCTGGCTGGTTGGAGTCCAAGATAATAACTTTCCCCAGCGCGGGATTCGCTGCCGACCTGGACCTCGATCTGATTGTCTGCATTTAGACTGACTGATACGTTCCGCATTGAATGATCCGGGTTTCTCTGGGATTTTCACAGGACGGCGTTCAAAGACCGCTCCGAAAATTATTACCACTCTTAACCAAATTTGCTTATCTGGGAAGCTTTATGGTATGCGTTTTGTGTACGGCATTGAATGGTGAGACCGGTCCTCATTTCAAACTCCTGGCAGATGCCGGATACGAATGCGTGGTTCCGGATCGGTCTCAGGATTTATGGAACAACGAAGTCCTGACGCAAGTGATTCAGGGATTCGATGCCATTATCGCCGGATCAGAGCCATATCCGGCTGCTGTGATTGCGGCGAATCCACAGCTTCGCGTGCTGGCCCGAGCGGGTGTCGGATTTGACGCCATCGATCTGACAGCCTGCGACGAACACAAGATCGTCGTGGCTACGACTCCGGGAGTGAACCATCATGCAGTTGCCGAACATGCCATCGCGATGATGATGGCGATCGGTCGAGGTTTCCCGGCACTGGATCAGGAAGTCAGACGTTGCGAGTGGAAACGTATTCCGTTGCCTCGCATTTCTGAATGCACATTGGGCCTTGTCGGACTGGGCCGCATCGGTCAGGCCACAGCGACACGCGCGGTCGGTTTGGGTATGAAGGTACTGGCATTTGATCCGTATCCATCAGCGGATTTCGTAAAGCAGTACGACATCACGATGGTGTCGCTGGAGGATCTGCTGGCCAAGTCTGATTTCGTTTCGCTGCATTCACCGATGACACCAACGACGAAGCATATGATCAATGACAAATCCATCGCGACGATGAAAGATGGAGCGGTCGTCATCAACACGGCTCGCGGACCATTGATCGATGAAGCGGCCTTGATTCGTGCTCTGAAGTCTGGCAAACTTCGAGCGGCAGGCCTTGACGTGTTTGAAGTGGAACCGCTGCCAGCGAGCAGTCCACTGATGTCGATGCCAAATGTATTGCTCAGCGGCCACATTGCAGGCATGGACAACGAATCGCACGAAGACACGTGGGCTTTGGGCGCGAACATTATTATTCGTCTGAGTCGTGGCGAATGGCCAGCCGAGTGCATTCAAAATCTAAAAGGCGTGACTGACTGGAAGTGGTAACGAATACTCAACGGCGTTCATGTACCGGCAAGCAGGCTGTCGATTTAGTGGGTTTTCACAACCCGACACGTCAGTGAGGGATAAAATTA
>JBDNFT010000040.1:0-4551 GCA_041689695.1 Planctomycetaceae bacterium
CATCCTGAGAATAGGCCCACATCGCGGGAACACCCAGATCGCAACTGAACGTGGCGACGCTCAAACCTAAGATGATCATCCAGGGCAACCATCGCGAAGCTGGATCCGGAACGTACAACAGTCCCAGAGCCAGGCACAGACCGTAACCTGCTGCGGCTGTGAATCGTGTAATCGTAATCGGCAGGCATCGGCCCCATTTCAGACCAAAGCGGCGAGCGGCGACGTCGGTCCACCAGCCACCACCGAGCATCCCCGCGATGCCCACAATTGTGGGAACGGCGGTCATGGCAGCCTGTTCCTGCAACGGGACTTGATGGACATCCCCCAGATATCGGGGGAGCCAAGTCACAACGAACAGCCAACCGATGTTCGTGAGAAACTGAGTCAACGAGTTTCCCCACAAACTGATACTGGTCAGCACTGGAATCAAGGGAAACCGATCGTTCGCAGTGTCGGTCCTGTGTTTTGCAATTGTGGCGACCTGTGGATCGCGGATCGGTGTCTCGGCTGTAATCAGAGCACGCTCGGACTCATTGCAAAGTGGATGATCTCGGGGCGTATCGCGACAGATCCAGGCAAACACAAATGCGACAACGATACCTGCCAAACCATACACAATCAGAACTGGTCGCCACCCGCCAACGAATGCGGTCATCAGGGCCGCAGTCAGGATTGGTGCCAGGACAGCTCCGGATCGCCCGCCCATCGCAACGATGGAACTCGCAGTGCCGCGGCCTGACAATGGAAACCATTTGCGAATCATCCCGGAGCATACTGGATAGGCACCGGCCTGCGCTGCTCCACACAGCAGTCTCAGCAACAACACAATGCTGACCTGAGTTGTAATTCCGAGCAGGCCAGTAAACAACGACCAACCAAGAATATAAGCGGTGAGCATGATACGGGGTCCGTACCGATCACTCAGCCAACCGGCAGGAACCTGGCACAGCGCATAGGACCAGAAGAACGCACTCAGGAACCAGCTCATCTGTGTCTGTGTCATCTTCAGATCGACCCGCATCGATTCGGATGCGATACCGACCGCGTACCGGTCAAGATACAGGAGACAGGCCATTAAGGTCAGTAGACCGGCAATGGCGAAACGGACGTAGGTGGGTCGCGTCATAGAGGATGTCCACACGCAGACCATTGACCTCGTTTGCACACAGAGATCGGGACAAGGCGTTCGAGTGAGATTCGAATTTGCTGCTCGGCGTCCATCAGCGGGAACTCTCCGCGTTCGCGTTTCAGCAGAACAACGTCAGCCTGGCATCCCGTCCGCAGCGTGCCCAGTCGATCCTGCAATCCCATGGCTGCCGCCGGAGCGGATGTCGTCGCGCGAATGACTTGTGCAAGCGGCATGCCAAGGTACAGAAATTTGTTCATAGTCGTGGGAAGATCGACAACCGGACTTCGCAGATTGAACTGGTGTAGATCTGTACTGATCGTGTCGGGCCAGAAACCGAATTTCTGGCAGGCGGGTTCTGCAACTCGCCACACAAACGCTCCGACGCCGTGCCCCACGTCAAACAGCACGCCGCGCGCACGAGCTTCGAGCATGGCATCGAGCGGAGCACCGTGGTCGTCGAAACAGTGATCCGGATGAGGATGGAAGAGATGCGTATAGATATCACCAGAGCGCAATGTCTGCAGCACCGTCGCGGTGGGAATTCGCGAAGCGGCGTGGTGAATCATGCAGGGGCGATTTGTGAGTTCTGCGGCCTCGAAGACTCCATGAAAACCGGCCCATTCATTTTTCTCATCGAAGTTGGCGAGCCCCGAAGTCAGTCGGACTTTCATCCCGATGAGTCGTTCGGGATGTCGCTTTACGCATTCTACCGCAGACGGGACGTGAGCATGTCGCCCATCGTTCAGATCGCCCATGAATGGTGGAAAATCCGGATGACCCTGTATGGCGCCGATCATAGAAATGTTCAGCAAAGCGAAAACGTCTTCTTCTGCAGCCGGAATAACAAATCGAGCCATGTTGGCATACGTCAATGCCCCGGCCGTTCCTGTGTCGAGCATTGTCGTCACGCCGGTTCGCAGGCCAGCCTCCACGGGATCGATCGAATAAAGCCCGATGCCGCTGAAGACATGCACATGCAGATCGATCAGTCCCGGAGCCACAATCAGACCATCGGCTTCGATCACGTCTTCATCACGTGCAATCAGGTTCGCGCCAATCTCCTGAATTTCTCCGTTCGCAATGCGCAGGTCCACTTTCTGTGGGGGACTTCCTGTGCCGTCGTAGACTTCGCCGTTTCTAATCAGCGAGTTTGTCGGTTTCATTGGATAAGCCCATTACGGTGAAAAGATACGGCTTGCTGAAACGCGGAAATAATTTCCTCCGCATCACCGGGTTGCAGACATGGGGAATAGAGAAACGCGCGGTCAGCAGAACGTTCGTCCTCAGCCAGAATGATTTTACGCCCGCGACTTCTGAGCGCGAGCAGGAGATTTCGGACACTCATGCCGTGCGGCCTGGATCCGGATTCGATCTGGAGATTAGGATAGGGCTGACCATTCAGTCCATGCTACAGCCTCGTAATGCCGAGTTCCGGAATGTTGCCAAGCGCATCGTAGATTCTGCCAATCACTGCCTGCCAGTCAGCGTATTCGGCGACAGGATCACGTTCGGCGTAGCGGGACAAAGCTGCCATCACTCCGACGATCGACTCTTTGCTGACCTTCATCGATCGACCGATACCGTGTCGTGGTGGTCGCGACAGCCAGCCCTCTGCAATCCAGTGCTGCAGCGACCACGTCCCGGCGCGGACATCCATATCGACCATTTGTACCCAGGCGCTGCGAATCAGATTCGCTCGACCACACAAGATTCCGGACGCCTGCGGACCGCCGAGATGTTTGCCGCCGCTGTACGCCACCAGATCCGCTCCGCACCGGCTGAAGTTGGTAAGATTCTCCATTGGCGGCAGAGCACATGCGGCATCAACAATCAGAGGGAGTCCATGTCGGTGAGCCAGTTCGGCCAATGCCGTGAGGTCCGGCCGTTCATCGACTCGCAGCCATACGAAACCAATGGCAGCCGTTTTCGGAGTGATTGCCACTTCGATCTGCCGCAGCGCGTCGGTTGTTCGATAGTCGATCAGTACCAACTTCGCGCCGGAGAGTCGAATGGCATGATCATAGTCGAACGGACCGGGAGCAGGATAAATGATCTCGTCGCGCGAACATCCAGAAACATCGGGAAGCTGGTCCATGATTTCCGGATTGTTACCTGCGAGGCATGCGGCTGCTGCCAGTGTGAGTGCCGCACCAGCTCCGCACGTCACCAGGCCCGCTTCTGTTTCAGTACACTGCGCGATAAGTCCACTTGCAGCCGTCAGCAAGTCATCGACCTCAAAGTATTGTGCGCTCGCAGCACTTATTGCCGCAATCACGTCGGGATGCGGGCAACTGCCGCTCACGCGAGTCGAATAACCGACGCCGTTGATGATCGGTCGGACGCCGAGTTTTTCGAATATCTCAGGCGGCATCTTGGCAACTCCGCGAAAAGGCATTCGCCGGATTGATGGTCATCATCTGGTGAATTTGCTCGTCCGTGACGCCACGTTCACGCAACAACGGCAGGAAGACTTCGAAAATGTATCCATAACCTTTTCCGCCCGTGTATTTCAGATGGTTCAGCATGCAGATGTCTTCCGATAGCAGAACGCGGTTTGCGAACCCCGCTTTGACCAGGGCCGCCACATTGTCCGCGCGGACGTACTCGGGCTGATAATCGAGATATCCAATGTTGTCGACTTCCAGATAAACGCCCTTTTCAGCGATCGGCAGCAGATGATGCACACCCACGCGATCACCGAGATGCCCGATGATCACGCGACTTAAGTCTGCGCCAAACTCCGCCAGTATCGCGATTTGTTCCATCGCCAGCGTTCCCCAGCGGGTTGTGTGCGTCGAGATTGCTACACCCGTGCGAATTTGAGCGAGGGCTGCGGCGCGGAAAACTCGTTCTTCGGCCGGCTTGATGGAGTGTCGGCCTGTCCCAATTTCCCCGATGAATCCGGCTCGGATACCGGTATCCCCGACACCTGTTTCGATTTCCCGCACCAGAATGTCTGCCAATTCGCGACTGGTTCTTTCCGCGACAATTGGAGGATACCCGAAGTCTCGATACCAGCCGCAGCCCATGACGACATTGATTCCCGTTCGTTTCGAAAACCGAACCAGCCGTTCGGGATCCCGACCAATTTCATCGAGCGTGACATCGCAAATCGTCCGACCGCCGCGAGACGTGAATTCCTCAATCTCCCGGGTCATGACGTCTTCATCATCAATGACCAGTTGATATCCATAACTGCTGTAGTGGTCCATCGCGTCGAGAAACAGGTGTTCGTGCGGATACGTCACGCCCATGTCTTCGGGCCGGATGATACCTTGAACCGTAATCACTTCCCGAGAATTCCAGTCATGACTCAAATTTCGTTCTCCTGCCTGTTCCGTAGTTGCGGGTAATTGAATTCGTGAATGAGTTGAGAGCGTCCAATGATACTCGATTGGTGACTCACATTCGTCATCCGGGAG
>JBDNFT010000041.1:0-2872 GCA_041689695.1 Planctomycetaceae bacterium
CGGCGGATCGTTCTTCAGGTCGTACATTTCCGCCATGTGCCGATCGGGACTGCCGTCTCCGTGAGGATAGTGCATAAATTTCCAACGATCCGTGCGCACGCCGCGAATGTTTGGGGTGTACGGAAACTGCTTCTCGTAGTTGTATTCGTAGAACCATGCGTCTCGCCATTCGGGATCGATACCATTGCAAACGGTCTTAAATGACCGGCCCTGAATATTCGCCAGCGGTGCCGCGCCGCAAAGATCAAGAATCGATGGAGCGACATCCAGCGTTAAGACCTGTGCCTCAAGCGTCTTCCCGGCCGGCAGGCCCGGTCCCGCCGCAATCATCGGAACGCGGATGCTCGGCTCATGCATCGTTCGCTTATCGACCATGCCGTGCTCACCTTCCAACAATCCGTTGTCTCCCATGAAGATGATTACGGTGTTATCGAGCTGTCCGGTCTTTTCCAGAAATTCCGTCAATCGCCCGACGCTGTCATCGACGCTCAGCACGGTGCCCCAATATGCGTGAACCATTCGCTCAAAATCAGCCACAGCTTCCGGTCGCGCATCGGGGAACTTTTTTCGCCATTCGAACAACGGACCATAGATGCCGTGCCATGTTGTCAGTCGTTGCCGAATCCAGTCGGGTTTATCGTCCAGCAGAGTCGAACTGACGGGGTATGAAACTTTGACGTCATCAAACGCATGTTCATACTTCGGTTCAGGAAAATAGAATGAATGCGGTGCCTTGTGTCCCAGACACAGAGCCCACGGTTCATCCGGTTTTTGATCTTTCAGCCAGTTCAGCGCGTAGTCAGTTACGACATGCGTGTAGTAGCCGACAGGAGTTTCCCGTTTTTGTCCGTTGACGTTCCATTCGGTATCGAAGTATTTTCCCTGGCCCTTGTGGGAAATAAACCAATCGAAACCCGCGCGCGGATCGTCGTTATTTTCGCCCATATGCCATTTGCCGATGTAGGCGGTCTTGTATCCATCCGACTGCAGCGCGGCTGGCCACTGCGGCAGATGTTTCGGCAACTCCGTGAAGTTGTCACGCACGCCATGTCGATGCGCATACAACCCCGTCAGAATGCTGGCTCGGCTTGGGGAACAAAGCGACGTGGTGCAGAACGTGTTCGCGAACGTCACGCCGCGTTTTGCCAGAGCATCAATGTGGGGCGTTTTGACATGCGTCGATCCCAGGCAGCCAATAGCTTCCGGACGCAGATCATCACACAGGATGTACAGGACGTTTGGCTTTTCTGCGGCAGTTGCAGTCTGACTTCCCGTCAAATACGTGCAGGTTACAGAAATTGTAATTGCCGCGATTGCGGCAATCCAATGCTTTCGCGGTTCCATCGAAACAATCAACGTCATCAAACACCTCCATCGAATTCTGGCGGGGCAACATGCAGCAGCGCGTCAGGTCTCTGAGCACCGGGAATCGTAGTCCGCGATCTGCTCGGATGAAACCCTGCGAGCGTGATTGGCGTGTTTCGTTACGTCCATGCCATTGTCGGTAAGATGCATTGAGTTGCGGCGTTGTAGGCCAGTGGCGTTGCCATCGGCAAACCCAACGTGATCCTGACCACCGGTCCTCGATCGGCAAATACTGCCACTTGGCGATCTCACGCGCCAATCCTGCAGCTGAACTCCGACGGTTTCATGCCAATCGGACTTGTTTTCCCCCATGAGCCGCGACGAAGGAGTTTTTGCCGTCATTCCATCGAGCGCAGTAATCAATTCACTGATCCAGGTAATTCACCGGGTGGATTGAGGAAACGTCCTGATGTAACTACTGGATTCCGTGGTAGCGAAAGTCGTCAAGACTTTCACAGTTTACCAGTGCCGAAACTCTTGACGAGTTTCGCTACGGAAGTTGGTTCGGGACAATTCCTGAGAATACGGCGACTGATCGACTCGCAAGGATGTGAGCCGACTTGATGTTCGGGAACAATGCAATGCTGCGAATCTGTCTGCTGTTGAGTTTGTCCTTCGTGGCCACTGCTGGATGTAAATCCAGCAACGTGATCAGGCTGCGAGATCGAACGGCGCAGAAGTACGAACCTGCGATTCCAGAGGCCCGAGTTGCCTCATGGAGTACGCCCGATTCGATTCGTTCTGGCAATAAAAACGAAGCAAACGTTCATTTCTGCTCATCAGGGACGAGTGTTTTGTCAGCACCAACGGGCGAGTAGCCGGACCGAGAAAAACGCCGTGTTGTCGGAAAGGGCGGCCTGTAGGTCCTTTCTGCCGGAAAGGACTTTGCAGCGTGCTGCAAGCTGCGACCAGCCCCACGTTGCCAATGAGACAACGCGACGCCGTTGAGCGGACATCCGCTCTTGGGTTCGCCTTGCGGCGAAAGTCCAGCCCGGCAGGCTGGACCTACGTAGGTCCTTTCTGCCGGAAAGGACTTTGCAGCTTGCTGCAACCTGCGACCAGCCCCACGTTGCCAATGAGACAACGCGACACCGTTGAGTGGACGTCCGCTCTTGTGATTCGCCTTGCGGCGAAATTGTGCGAATCGATCGACGGACAGGCAAACAGCAGTATAATTCAAATTCAGCAAGCACGCCTGGATTTGCTGAATGAGGTCGCTCAGTCAGCAGCGTCGTTGACGGGCCGCCACGGGAATTCCCGTTGAGAATGTATTTAAAAAAGATCGACTAGCACGGAATCGGAACAATGCGACCAATCACCTTTCTCGTATTGATCCTGTCTACCACGAACGCCGCTTTGGCATCCTGCGATGAAGCCGTGATCCGTAAAGATCTGTCGGCAAATGAATTGTCAGCTTATGTCGAGCAACTGACTTCAAATGGCCAGATCATCGTCGATCTGAACGTACGAATTGTCGAACGTCGCGCCGTGTTTGATGTTGCTTCAC
>JBDNFT010000042.1:0-8707 GCA_041689695.1 Planctomycetaceae bacterium
CAGCCGAGTAGTCGCGCAGATAGTAGCTGCATTCGCCAAGACGATACCGTGCTTCTGCAGAATTTTTGCCTTCCGGGTCCGCCTTAAGAAATGCCTCAAACTGTTCTCGCGCCAGTGCGTATTTTTCCAGCGAATCAAGCGTTAGCGCAAAGTACAGTCGAGACAGATTTGCACGAGGATGTTCTGGAAACTCTTTTAGGAACTGGCCAAACGTATCAGCCGCCAATTCAAACCGCTGAGTCCGATAGAGGCCAACGCCAAGATTGAAATCATCGCCGGCTTTGTCGGCCATTGCGGACGCAGGGATCAGCAGACATGCCAGCAGAAATGTGGCAACATATTTCGCCTGTCGGCACATGATTCCAGGTGCGATCCTGTCCGCGCGAGAATCAGCGAGAGCCGTTGGGACGACCAGTTTTTTCAAAGGTTCTGTATGCATAGTTTCATAGCTACAAGAAATTTTCGACGCAGGTAGTCCAGAATATCCCTGGACCATCGTCTGGATTCGTCCTTAGCGACAAAATTCCATCAGAATCCATTCCGCCCTCTATGTTACGCACGGTATTCCCATTTTCGAAGTCCGTAGTCCGTCATTTTGGTATTCAGGCAAATCCTTTCTGTCAGAATGGATCTCAATGGCGAAACGGGCACTCCGATCTGCCGCTGATTCCAATTGCGGGGTGTATTCCTGGCTGCCGCTTTTCCGGGAATCAGTCACCACTGGTAGCAACGATCCGCTCGAGTTTAGGCAGGAAATTTGACTCCGGCCACATCCATAAGGTATGCTTCGCGGGTCGCATTGTGCCACGACCTGTTTTCGCCGATCGACATCCCGCCGATTTCTCCCGCCATTCTTCTTCAGGCAGATCCAAAATGCTACGCATCAATGCAGGCCGCTCTTCGGCATATTGTGACGGTCAGTCACGGCGAAGTTTCGTGCAGATCGGCATGGCAGGAATGGCATCGCTCGGGTTGCCGCAAATTCTGGCCGCAAAGGCGAACGCAGAACAGCGAGGCGCGGCGAAACGTGACACATCCGTCATCTTGTTATGGCTCGATGGCGGTCCGGGGCATATGGACACCTATGACATGAAGCCGGAAGCACCGGCGGAATATCGCGGTATCTGGAAACCGATTCCAACCAACGTGCCCGGCATGGAAGTCACGGAACTTTTTCCGTTGCAGGCAAAGATCGCCGATAAGTTTTCCGTCGTTCGATCATTGCACCATGACACGGGTGATCACTTCGCCGCCGGCCACTGGATGCTGACAGGGCGCGGAGAAGGTGTCAGCGGAGCAAACACAAAAGGTAAGTATCCGTTCTTCGGTTCGGTCGCGACCAAGGTTACCGGTTCACGTCAACCGGGCATGCCGGCTCATGTCGCTGTTCCGTACGGCATGAGCATCGGTTTGCGGCCCGGTTACTTTGGCGGCAACTATCTGGGCGTGGACCACAATCCATTTGAAACCGAGGGTGATCCAAACGCAGACAATTTCCAGGTGCGTAACATCGGACTTGCCAAGGATCTCAATCTGGATCGCTTGAATGATCGTCGCGCCCTGTTGACATCAATCGACAGTTTGCGACGCGAAGCTGATACAAGCGGGACATTTGAGGCGATGGACAAGTTCGATCGTACGGCATTCGACATGGTGACTGGCACGAGAACTCGCGACGCATTTGATTTGTCGAAAGAAGATGCCAAAACCAGAGAGTTATATGGACGACATTCCTGGGGCCAGAGTACGCTTTTGGCGCGACGATTGGTGGAAGCCGGTACAACGTTTGTCTCATGTCACTTCGGCGGTTGGGATCATCACTGGGATTTGAAGTCGGGATACGACAACTATTTGCCTAAGATCGATCAGTTGGTCTACGCATTGATCACGGATCTGTCGGATCGCGGCATACTGGATCGCGTCATGGTTGTGCTGTGTGGCGAATTCAGCCGCACTCCTCGCATGAACGACGGAGGCAACGGCGGTCCGCCGCTGAGCAAAGGCACACCCGGCCGAGATCACTGGGGTAACGCGATGTCGTGTTTCATGGCAGGCGGTGGCGTTCAGGGCGGTCGCCTGATCGGATCAACGGATCGTCTGGGTGAATCTCCGAAAGAGCATCCTCTCCGCCCCGGCGACATTCACCACACGATTTTCAACGTTCTTGGTGTCGATCCAGCCCAGAACTTCCTGGATCATTCCGGCCGGCCCATTGTTGCGGTCGATCACGGAAGTGTGATTGGTGAGCTGTTTTAGCAAACGATGTCGCTGGTTTGCGGTGGCCATCTTTTCTATCGAACTCAAAACCTGACGATTCTGCGATTGCCGCCCTTGAGTTACAGACACTCTGGGGCACAATAGTGTCATGGCCATGACGACAGAAAACTCAAGAACTCCGCTGCAGATTGTTTCGGCAATCGAAGGCAGCAATGTCGTCGCCGCACACGTACCGGTTCGTCGAGTTCTCGGCAGCACCGGCACCAGCGTTTTGATTCATCTGATCGCTCTGCTGGTGCTGAGTCTGATCATGATCGCGCAGCAAGACACAGCGCCGCCACTGGCAATCCAAGGCGACTTCAGCGAACTGCTCGGTGATGGCGAAGCCGCGTTGGATTTGTCAGAACCAGACTTGCTGGAGATTGAGACGACGCTGCTGAATCTGCCGACGATTACCGAGCTGATTGTGCCGGATTCCGGATCGGCAGCGGAAGCGAAGGTCGACATGACAGCGTTTGCTTTGAGTAATACGGGCGCATCGAGTTCGGGACTTACAACTGCAGTGTTGGCGATGGCCTCAGGAATTCAGGGGCGAGTTGAAAAAGCCGGCGGTCGTTCGGGAGAAGTGCAATTCTCCCTTGCATGGCACAGTTTGAATGATGTGGATCTGCACGTCATCGTGCCCTCGGGAGAACATATTTCTTTTTCTCATCGCACGTCCAAATGCAAAGGTAACCTGGATGTTGATATGAACGCCGAGTCGGCGGCCAACAACCCGAACAATACTCCAGATGCCGCAGGCGAAAAGGCGTACTCAGAAGAGCCAGTTGAAAACGTTCGCTGGCTGGACCGCACCGCCTCATCAGGCCGCTACATGATCCTGATTAACCAATATCGCTGGCGCGACGGACGGCAACGTGATCCCTTCCAATTGATGGTCAAACTGGGTGAGGAGACTCAAATCGTTGACGGGGAAGTCAGTGCCTTGAAGTCGATTTCGGTTCACCGATTTCAATACATCAAGTCGTCGCTTTCGAAGGCGCGTCGAGAAAAAATTGCGGAGGAACTCACTGCGTTGCAAGAACGAGAAGAGACGCAGGCAACTGAACTTTACGAGGCTGCTTTTGTCATGCCGAAAGACGGCGATCGTGATCGCAAGATGATGAATGTCATCATCCGTTTTCCTCACACGGATGCGTCCATTCTGGCCATGCAGGAATTGACCGCGGTCGATAAAAAGTGAACGCTCGATCCTGCATTTTTTTGAGTTCAAGCAGGAATGCAGTGGCTGCCAACCGATCGCATGGGAAGATCAGCATGAAGTCAATCAGACTCAAGTCGCGGTATTCGGCGAGCGGCAGAAACAAATCCGCCGAAGATTTCACCGCGACGAAGGAATCCGACCTGGGACAGGTCGAACTACGTAGGCAGATCTGTCTCAGATCTGCATCCACTCGACATCGCTCGGTTTTGGATGAGATTTGAAAGTCAACCAGCTCACAGGTTTGTAAAATTCTGCGACGAGCTGAATCGTTCACGCACGGTGTCGGCACGTTCGCTGATCACCTGCACCGCAATCCGTGTCTCGCGAAGCAGCAAGACAGAACCATTCACCAGTGCCGCCACGGCAACGAAACCAGCGGCGACGCCAGCTAGTTCCAGCGGCAGGACAATCGCTGCCAGTTTTATCTGCGCGGTAACGGCTCCCAGGAGCGACACAAACGCTGCAAAGGCGAACGCTCCCAATGCGACGTAGAAACTTCGCAGCGATCTGAGCAGCAGCAACGTGCGTCCTTCGGCAGCGGTCAATTCCTTCAGCCTTCGTTGCGCTTCAACCGTCGAAAGATCATCCGTTCCTTCCAGCTGCTTTGACAATTCCCGAGCCCGGTCTGCTCCGCGAGCCAAACGATTGCTGGTACTCATGATCAACACTGAGGAAGCATTCGTGAGGATCGCCGGGGCAACGATGAGCGAGAGTACAGCAAAAGGATTTGGGTCCATGCTTCGATAATCCATCCGATGACAGGAATAAACACCCATGCCCAAGTTTCATCATTTAACCGCGTGGGCAACGCCCCGCGCATTCGCGAGGTAAATGTGGGTGCTTAAGTGGCAGCAGATCATTGATTCAAACGGTCACCTTATCAATGGTTGACAGGACGATTTGGGGACAGGGCGACTTAGGATCGCTCGAGCAATAATTGTCGTAGCGGAACTCGCCAAGAGTTTCGATTAGGCTGGATTCCGTAAGTCTTGGGGACTTCCGCTACGTCCATATTCGGACAGTTATTGTTCGAGCGATACTTATCAGGAATGAATGGCCCTTTTGTCCACCGCCATCGCCGCTTCTTTGACAGCTTCGGATAATGTTGGATGAGCGTGGCAACAGCGGGCGAGGTCTTCGCTGCTGGCTCCGAATTCCATAGCGACAGCCGCTTCATGGATCAGTTCCCCCGCATGTGTTCCAATGATGTGGACTCCCAGGATGCGATCCGTGGCTTCGTCAGCGAGGACTTTCACAAATCCGTCCGTATGTCCGCCTGCACGAGCTCGTCCGTTGGCGGCAAAGCTGAATCGTCCGGACTTGTATTTGATACCCGCCTGTTTCAAGGCATCTTCGTTGGCCCCGACGGATGCAATTTCAGGTTCCGTGTAGATCACCGCCGGAATCGTGTTGTAGTTGATGTGACCGTGACCAGTCGCCATCTTTTCCACACATGCAATACCTTCTTCTTCAGCCTTATGAGCCAGCATGGCTCCACCGATAACATCGCCCACTGCATAAACGCCTGCTGCAGTCGTTTGATATCCCGCGCTGACCTGAATGAAACCGCGTTTGTCAGTCTGGACGCCCGCTGCTTCAAGTCCCAGATTGTCAGTGCATGGTTTGCGACCAACAGCGATCAGAACCCGATCACACGTGATCGGTTCAGATCCTTCTATCTGAATTGTGCAGGTCGTTCCGGATGCCGTGACGGAAGTAACTTTTGTTCCCAGCTTAAATGTGAGTCCCTGCTTTTCAAAAATCTTCTTCGCTTCATTGGCAACCTGTTCGTCAATACCCGGCAGAATGCGTGGCAGATACTCCAGAACCGTGACCTGCGATCCCAGGCGACGCCAGACCGTGCCAAGTTCCAGCCCGATCACGCCCGCACCGATGACGACAAGATGCTTAGGAACTTCCGGCCATATGAGGGCTTCCGTGCTGGTGCCGATGCGATCTCCGTCCGGCTGCATGCCGGGGAACGAGGACGACACACTGCCCGTGGCGATTAGAATTTTCTTGCCAGTTATCGTTGTCGGCATACTGCCAGTGACTTCAACAATGCCATTGCCCTTGAGCTTTCCGTTGCCGAAAAAGCGTTCGATTTTGTTCTTCTTAAGCAAGCCCTGGATGCCACTGTCAAGCGTGCTGACGACACCGTCTTTGTGCTTCATCATTTGAGCGACATCAACCGTCACGCCCTTGACGACAAGTCCGCGATCGGCGAAGTGTCTTTGAGATTGTTCAAACAGCTCACTAGTTTCCAGCAGGGCTTTGCTGGGGATACAACCGACTCGCAGGCACGTGCCGCCCAGTTGTTTTTCGCGTTCGACGACAGCGACTGTCATGCCGAGCTGCGACGCACGTATGGCAGCGACGTATCCGCCGGGGCCAGCACCAATGACGATCAGATCAAACGATTCGGACATGAACAAGACACCTGAATTGAATAAGCCTGAAATTGTTTAACCCGTGGTCAGAGACCAGGCATTGTTCGTGCCTGGTCTTCGACCACGGGTTAAACGGAGATACTTTTATTCACACTTCCAGAATCAGCCGTGTCGGATCTTCGATCATATCCTTCACAAGCTTCAGGAATGAAACGGCTTCGCGACCATCGATAACGCGATGATCGTATGTGAGTGCCAGATACATCATTGGCCGAATCACAACTTCGCCATTGACGGCAATTGGTCGATCGAAGATGCCATGCATTCCAAGAACGCCGCTTTGTGGTGGATTCACGATTGGCGTCGATAGCAGTGAGCCATAAACACCGCCGTTGGTAATCGTAAATGTTCCGCCTTCGAGTTCTTCCAGAGTGATCTGATTTTTCTTTGCTCGACCTGCAAGTTCGATGATGGCCAGTTCAATATCTGCGAAGCTCATGTTTTCGGCATTGCGCAGGACTGGGACGACAAGTCCTTTGCCACCGCCGATCGCAATCCCGACGTCGCAATAGTTGAAATATGTCAACTCGCGCCCGTGGATCTGAGCGTTCACTTGAGGAAACTGCTGCAAGCCTGAAACGACAGCGCGTACAAAGAAGGACATGAAGCCCAACTTTGCACCGTACTTCTTTTCGAAGACATCCTTGTAGGATTCACGCAACTTCTTGATCGCCGACATATCCACTTCATTGAATGTGGTCAACAACGCGGCCGTCTGTTGAGCTTCGACAAGGCGTTTGGCGATCGTCTGGCGAATCGGGCTGAGCGGCACCTTGCGCGTCTCGCGAATTCCACCCACACGCACTGGTACTGCGGGTGATTGCACTGTTCGAATAACGTCTTCTTTCAGGACACGGCCGCCAGGACCGGTGCCTTGAACAGAACCGGCGGGCAACTTATTTTCTGCCATCATACGTTCAGCCGCTGGCATCACATGTCCGCCAGCTTTCGCATCGGTCGATGGCGGTGATAGCGGAGTTGCCGGCGCGGCTGGAGCGGCTGGAGTTGCTGCCGGAGCGCTACCCGCCGGCTTTTCCGCTCGCTGCAAATACCCGATAACTTCACCGATGATTGCCGTTTCACCGGCATTCTTCAGAATTTTGCTGACGATACCGCCTGCCTGCGCAGGGATATCGAACGTCGCTTTGTCAGTTTCGAGTCCTACAACTCTGCCGTCTGCGGCAACATACTCGCCTTCCTTAACGTACCATTCACCGACAAAGGCTTCGGAGATGGATTCGCCCAGGGAAGGAACTTTGATTTCAATGTCCTGCGTGCTCATACGAGTTCAAATGCCTGCTTCAGAATGTTTTGCTGTTCGATCTTATGACTGGTTGCGGAACCTGTGGCGGGGCTGGCAGCCTCGGGACGACAGACTCCACGGTACGGATACTGTTCCAGCAGTCGTTCGCCGAAACGAGTTCTTAAAAATCCCCATGCGCCCATGTTGCGAGGTTCTTCCTGAACCCAGAACACCTGAGCTTTTTTCGAATACCTGGACAATTCGACCTCAAGCGCCTTTGCGGGAAAAGGATAAAGCTGTTCGAGTCGAATGATTGCGACATCATCACGCTTTGCTTCTTCTCGATAAGCTGCCAGATCGTAATACACTTTGCCCGAACACAGGAGGATGCGAGTGACTTCGTCCGGAGATTTCGTAACATCCGGCAGCACTTCATGAAACTCACCCTGAGTCAGCTCGCTGAGGGGTGATACGGCCTCTTTGTGTCGCAGCAGACTCTTTGGAGTCATGACGATGAGCGGCTTTTTCCAGCGGCGTAATGCCTGTCGACGCAGCATGTGAAAGTACTGCGCCGGGGTGGTTGGATTCACGACCTGAATATTGTCTTCGGCTGACATCGCCAAAAATCGCTCCAGTCGCGCGCTGGAATGTTCGGGGCCCTGCCCTTCCATACCATGTGGCAACAGCAACACAACGCCACTTAACCGCTTCCACTTGTCTTCTGCACTGGCGATGAATTGGTCAATGATGACCTGTGCCACGTTGACGAAGTCGCCGAACTGAGCCTCCCACATCACGAGCCCGTCCGGGCAATCCAGACTGTAGCCATATTCGAAGCCCAGCACACCGATTTCAGACAGCGGGCTGTTGAACATTTCAACAAGTTCAGGGCGAGCCGCCAAATCCTGCAATCCCAGCCATAATTTGCCGTCGTTGGAATCATACAACGCAGCATGCCGATGACTGAACGTTCCGCGTCGAATATCCTGACCACTGAATCGCAGTCGCGTTCCCTGAGCTACCAGTGTTCCCATCGCCGCAATGTCAGCAGCACCCCAGTCGAAGGGTTTTTCACCTGCCGCCATTTCGCGCCGAGACTTCAACACTAATTCAACTTTAGGATGCGGCGTAAATCCTTCGGGAGGACTCGTCAATTTCGTCATGACGCTTTGCATGATATTCGCCGGAACGGCAGTGACAGGAAAATCAGCCTCCAGCCAACTGCCGCCGAAGTAACCCTTCCACATGCCTCCGCCACTCTCTTCGAGATAACGAAAGCCATCCATGCGAGCTTCGACGAGTTCTTCTTCAAGCATCTGTCCACGACGCGCGACAATTTCAGCCCCTTCTTCTTTCGTGACTTCACGATGCGTGACCAGAGAATCCAGAAAGCTGTTGAAGACCGTCTGTCGACTGCGGATCAGCTTATACATGGCTGGCTGCGTAAACGCAGGCTCATCACCTTCGTTGTGACCGCGACGACGGAAGCAGTACATGTCGATGACCACATCACGAGCCCGTCCGGGCAATCCA
>JBDNFT010000043.1:0-4242 GCA_041689695.1 Planctomycetaceae bacterium
GACCAGATGATGGTGCAGCGATACTTGTGTACTGGAAGTCAACGTGGAGCGGCAAAGGCTGTTGTGTTAAGTGGTTTGGTGGTCTTCTTTCAATTTGCATTGTTTCTTTTTCTCGGCATCGCCTTGGCGGCCTTTTATTCCAGACAAACAAACGCTCCGAACTTTACTCGCAGCGATGAAGTTTTTGCGACTTTCATCGTTCAGAAGATGCCAATCGGATTGGTGGGACTGATGCTGGCCGCCGTGTTTTCGGCCGCAATGTCGACACTTAGCAGTTCACTGAATTCATCCGCTGGTGCGGTTGTCAATGATTTTCTGAAGAACGTCGGAACACCACGTACGCAGTTGCGGTTGAGTCGCATCTTGACGTTGGTGTTTGGTTTGCTACAGATCAGTCTGGCCATCGTCGCCATTCAATGGGAACGCAGTGTCATTGATAATGCACTGGCCATTGCCGGCTTTTCGAGCGGAATTCTCGTGGGCGTTTTTGCTCTGGGCGTGCTTACCAGCCGTATCGGGCAGAAGAGTGCGATGATCGGCATGCTTCAAGGCACGATGGTGTTGTGCCTTGTGAAATTCTGGACTCCAATCGCCTGGCCATGGTATGCACCAATCGGAGCGGCAGCAACCTTTGGCTTTGGGCTGATCGCTTCAATGATTTTCAATTCTGAGCGAGATGAGATTGTTGTCGATGTTCGGTAAGATGCTCCTGGTTCTCGTTCCGAGGCTCCAGCCTCGGAACGCACTGCCCCGGAGGCTCCTGCCTCCACTGTCTCTTAGTGAGGGGCAAGGCGCTAGCCGCCGGTGATTTGCGTTATCACGCTGACAATACCGGCGGCTAGCGCCTTGCCGCTCGCAAAACTGTCGTTAAGTCCACGTCATTTTCCCGTGTCTCGCTGGAGGCTGGAGCCTCCGTGCAGTACGTTCCAGGGCTGGAGCCCCGGAACGAGTTATAGATAAACATATTTCACGACGCTTCAACGGCGACTATGGATTTTAAAAATATGAAGTACGTCTCTCTCCTGCTATTGCAATTGGTTCTGCTCGCAAGTCAACTTGATGCTCAACCTCCAGCGGTGATCGAAAGGCGAACACCTGAATCGATCGGCATGGATGCCACACGGCTGGATGCCATCGACGACATTGTTAACGAAGGCCTGGCGCAGGAAAAGATGCCGGGCTGCGTCGTATTGATTGGCCGCAAAGAAGGCATCGCGTTTCTGCGATCTTATGGGTTTCGTCAACTGCAGCCTGAAAAGGCTGAGATGACCGCCGAGACGCTGTTCGATCTGGCATCGCTGACGAAGCCCATCGCGACGGCCACAAGCGTCATGGTGCTGGCTCAGCAAGGTAAGTTGGATTTGAACGCAACCGTTGCAACCTATATTCCTGACTTCGCCCAGAACGGAAAAGATACGATCACGATTCGTCAACTGCTGACACATACCGGTGGCCTGATTGCCGATAACTCAATCAACGATTACGCAAACGGCCCCGACGAAGCATTCGCAAAAATCAACGCACTCAAGCCAAACGCCGCGCCGGGAGAGACTTTTGTTTACAGTGATGTTGGGTTTATAGTGCTTGGGCAAATTGTGAAAGCAATCAGTGGCAACGACGTGCATGAGTTTTCACAGGAACATATTTTCAAACCGCTCAACATGACGGAAACCGGTTACCTGCCGCGCGATGAACTTAAATCGCGTGCCGCAGTCACCGAACAACGCAACGGACACTGGATGCAGGGCGAAGTTCATGATCCACGTGCTTTTGCATTGAACGGCGTCGCCGGTCATGCAGGATTATTTTCAACGGCGCATGATCTGGCTCGTTACGCAACCATGATGCTGAATGGAGGTCGCCTGAATGACGTGCAGATCCTGGACGAAGCGACGTTCACGACGATGACAACGTCCGTTGAAATTCCGCGCGGACGCCGAGCTCTCGGCTGGGACGCAAAGACTGGATTCTCGTCAAACCGCAGCGATCTGATGACGTCCGCAGCGTTCGGGCACGGCGGATTCACGGGCACAGGAATCTGGATTGATCCTGTACAGAATCTGTTTGTGGTCTTTCTTTCGAATCGAGTTCATCCGGATGGTAAAGGATTGGTGAATCCAATGATCGGTCGTATTGGCACTGTGGCGAGCGCTGCGATTCTGCCCACGCAAGTGCAGAATCTTTCGCCCATGCCGGTACCGGCACAATCACTGACGGCTGCGGAAAATACTGTCATTCCAGAAGTGGAAGTTCTGAACGGCATTGATGTATTGCAACGCAGTGGTTTCGCAACACTCAAAGGCCATAACGTTGGCCTCATCACGAATCAAACGGGACTCAATCGTGACGGAGTCGGTACTGTTCACTTGCTGCACGAAGCGGAAGGTGTGACTTTGAAAACACTCTTCAGCCCTGAACATGGTCTGGAAGGAAAACTGGATATTCCAAAGATCGGCGATCAGCAGGACGCGACAACAGGCTTGAAGGTATTCAGTTTGTATGGCGAAACGCAAATTCCAACGGCGGCCAGTCTGGAAGGCATCGACACGCTGGTGTTCGACATTCAGGACATTGGCTGTCGCTTTTACACCTATGTTTCCACGATGGGAAACGCGATGAAGGCGGCCGCCGAACATAAGATTCGTTTCGTCGTACTTGATCGCGTCAATCCGATCGGAGGCCAGTCCGTGCAAGGCCCGGTGCTCGAGGAAGGCAGTGAATCATTCGTTGGTTTTCATTCACTGCCCCTGCGACATGGAATGACAATCGGTGAATTGGCATTGATGTTTCGTGCTGAATTGAATCTGGATATTGATCTTGAAGTGATTGAGGTTGAAGGCTGGCAGCGGAGTCAGTTGTTCGACCAAACCGGATTGATGTGGACCAATCCCTCACCCAATATGCGCAGTCTGACCCAAGCTGTGCTTTATCCGGGTGTCGGACTGATTGAAATGACGAATGTGTCTGTCGGTCGTGGCACCGACACGCCGTTTGAACTTGTCGGCGCGCCGTGGATTGACGCACGGCAATTTGCTTCGCATCTGAATCACGCGGGCCTTGCGGGCGTTCGATTTGTGCCTGTTCGATTTGTCCCGACATCGTCCATACACGCAAACGAAACTTGCGGCGGCGTGAATATCATCGTGACAGATCGAGCTCAATTTCATCCGTTGTCCACCGGCATTCAGTTGATGTGCAGTTTAAAAGAATTGTATGCTGCACAATGGGAGACAAAGAATCTCAATACACTTCTGGGCAGCAAGATGACTGTCGATGCAATTCGATCCGGCCTGAGTGAGAAGGAAATTGAGTCACTTTGGGCTGGAGAATTAGCCAGATTCCTAAACCGCCGCCGCAAGTTTTTGCGTTACGAATAATTGCAAGCTTTTTATTCGTCAAGGAGTCGCTCTTGGGCATTCTGGCACCACCGCCCCTGCGTCGAATGGCGTGGACTTAGTGAGCGGCAACGCACTCGTTTTTTCAGGCAGAAAAACGAAGACCGAAAGAAAAATAAGACCGAATTCTGTCGGACTGTGCGATTCATTGCGATTCATTTTTCTGCCTCCCTTTTTCTGTCTACTACGCGCATCGAATTCGCAAGCTGAGTGCAACGAGTTCCCTCCAACGGTGGCTTCGTCGATATTCGCATGTCAGCCGAATCGATCGAAGCCGGAAACATAGAGTACAGGTGATTGACTGTTCTCAGCCAGCACCATCGTTGTCGTGACGCAAACGCAGATGAAGGCAGAAAAACGGAGACAGAAAAATAAGACAGAATGACCGTTAAATGCTGGAGTCCGGTCCGTTGGAGTCCAGCCTTTTGGCTGCTGCGATTCCTGCGATTTTGTCTGTACGCCGGGACAATCGCAACAGCGCGGACGCAGGCTACAGCGCTGTACTCCATCGCTGGTGATTCGCGTTATCACGCTGGCAATACCGGCGGCTAGTGCCTTGCCGTCCACAAAACAGTCGTTAAATCCAAGCCATTGGACACTGCGTCGGTGGAGAGCGATTCGCAAGGGCGAACTTCGGTTGCGGGCGATGCCTGCGCCAAGAGATACCAGTGGTCCTTTTGTCTCGGTTCATCAATCTCCAGACCGAACGTACGCCTGATGCCTTCCCAGGACAGTCTGATCGGCAAACACCTGATGCAGAGAACTGCCGTGGAGGTACTCATGCGGAATCGCACCGGTCGCGTTCAGTAGCGAAGCAATCCAATCGCAGTGGGCACCACGGAGAACA
>JBDNFT010000044.1:0-4349 GCA_041689695.1 Planctomycetaceae bacterium
AGCGTTTATGTCGGCGGGAGCGTCGAAACCTGCTTCGGTCTCTGTCGATCCCGCGACCGGTGATGTGACGGCCAAAAAGAAGAAGAAAAAGAAACGAGATGAAACGCAGTTTTTTGAGAAGACCTGGTTTCTGTTGACCTTTCTGGGTGTCTTGATCGCGGCGGGTGTCTGGCTTTCATGGGGGCCGGGGGAAGATAAGCTTTACATTAAAGCCAAAGAAGCAATGTCTACGCCTGATCCTGTGGCACACTTTGATGCACGAGGAAAATATCTGCGTCCGTATCTGGAAAAATTCCCGGACGGCAAGTTTGCAAGCGAAATGCGAGGCTGGCTGGATGACGTCGAAGTGTCCTTGATCGAGGCGCAACTTAATCGCCGCGTCAAGAGACCTGACGATGGTCGCAACCGCTACGAAACGGCGTGTCTGAAGGGCATGCGGGCCGCATTGGATTCCGAACGCAACCCTCTGGAGTCATTGGAAATTTTCCAGGCACTGATTGAATCAATCCCGAAAGAAGATTTGCCGGAAGTACAACCGTTGGACTCTGAAGTCGCGAAAATGCCGGCCGAAACCGATGAAACAACCGACGTGATTTCCGTGACGCGATTCTGGAAGAGGATTGCGGAAAAGAAACGCGACGCTGGCAAAACGAAATTGCTGTCAAATCCCAATCACCCGAAAATTGTCGCGCAACGGATGACGACGGCCAACGAGTTGCTGGCGGACGGCAAGAAGCCAGAGTCGGATCAGATATTTCATCTGTTCCGCGAGGTGTTCTATGGCGAAAAAGAACTTGAGGCGTGGCTGGACTATGCCAAATCCCGAATTCGCGGCGACCGACTGCCAATGCCTGCCTTACCCGCAGCAACGGAAGTTGACGCTGCTGCTGCCGAGTGATCGCATCGCATGCTGCTGAAATATCAAGCGTGTCTGAATCACGCAATGTCGTCACACGGAACACGCGTTAGTGCTTTGGCTGCTCATGCGGGTTCATGTTGAGACGTTGAAGGTTCCCGACCTGGGACAGGTCGGGCTACGTAGGCCGACCTGTCCTCAGGTCGGCATCCAGTAAATGCTGCTGAAATATCAAGCGTGTCTGAATCACGCAATGTCGTCACACGGAACACGCGTTAGTGCTTTGGCTGCTCATGCGGGTTCATGTTGAGGCGTTGAAGGTTCCCGACCTGGGACAGGTCGGGCTACAGTTTTTCGTAGTCAATCTCAAACAGCTGCTCGCAGTCTTTGAACTTGCCTGACAGCCGCCCCTTCTTGAACCACTTCACGCGCTGAGCGGAAGTTCCGTGAGTGAATCGTTCAGGCACAACACGGCCAGTTGCTTCACGTTGTAGAGTGTCGTCACCAATTTGATTGGCGGCTTTAATGCCTTCTTCCATGTCGCCGTCTTCCAGAATATCGTAGGCTTTGTGAGCATGATGAGCCCAGACCCCCGCAAGGAAATCCGCCTGACGTTCTAGACGTACCAAATACTGATTTGTCTGAATTTTATCCCCTTGTGATCTTACCTGATTCACGATATCACTGAACCCCGTCAGGTTCTGCACGTGATGAGCCACCTCGTGTGCCAGCACGTAAGCCTGAGCAAAATC
This sequence comes from Planctomycetaceae bacterium, assembly GCA_041689695.1. Taxonomy (GTDB): domain Bacteria; phylum Planctomycetota; class Planctomycetia; order Planctomycetales; family Planctomycetaceae; genus SXXK01. The sequence continues at coordinate 1,609 of JBDNFT010000044.1, forward strand.
ACCGGGCGCTTTGTGTCGTGTGGCCAGCTCTTCGAAGAACGAAGGGTCAATATAGACTTTCTCATCTGCCGGACAGTAGAAAGGCCCCATCGCAGCGCTGGCGTTTCCACAGCCGGAAGAGACGGTATCGGAGAAAATAATGACCTTTGGCGGTGTGTACCTGGTGCCGGGAATCTGTTCTTTGAACAGCTTGGTCCAGATTGTTTCTGTGTCGCGCAGGATCACGGCTATGAATTCTTTGTTTTTGTCGTCAATCCCCGCACCGGGAGTTGCAGGTGCTGTCGCCGCGCGGCTTTGCAGCCCCTTGGCGACCGTTACAGCCAAACGCTGCTGTTCTTCTGACGCACCGAAGATCTTCATGGCAATCATCAGGACGACCAGCAACAAACCGCCGCCGCCAGCAGCGACAGCCGGGCCTTTCATGCCACGACGATCCTCCACGTTTGAACTCTGCTCACGACCTTCCCACTTCATGACAACAACTCCTGATGTAGTGCGGATCCAAATGCATCGCCGCAGCTTCGGCAATGCCTGGTATAAAATTGCAAATCCCACTGCGGCATTGTAACTCGTCCGCGTCGAGATTCTATATTAAGAATCCAGAACCTCGATCATCCGATTTATCCCGTCTACGCCGCAAAAACCGGCTGGTCGCCAATGTCCGTGAAGCTGGTGTCGCCAACAAATAGACATCCGGCAGTGGGATGTGACGCCTGCTGCTCGGGTGGCATATGTTCCACCGCTGTGGTGAGTGCCAAGCGTACGCGGCCGTTGTGTTTGATCAACTGCGGACAGGTCACACGCGGCGATCCGGGGCACGTCCAGACGGTTTCCAGCTTGCCACTGGTGAGATTGTACTGGCGAGCGACACCGGCTTGTGGATCGCCCGGATCGTAAAGTGCCACGATGAGGCTTTGATGATCCGGTGTCAGAATCATGCCGTCAGGAAATATCTCGTCAGACGTCAAATCGACCACGACTTCGATGTTACTCACAGTTCCGGCTTCGATATCCAAACGGCAGCGGATGATCTGTTTAGAAGGTGAATCAATGTCATACATTTTCAAAGTACCGTCGGTATCTTTCACGACGGCTTTTCCGTTGGAACAGATCTGATCGCTACGCAAGCGAATCAATTTTTTGTCGCTGCGTCGCCAAAGGTACAGCCCGGCCTTTTTAGTTTTGAACTCCAGTTCCTTCAGCCCAAAAATCAGATTGCCATCATAGACGACGGCGTCGTTGATGATGGTGTTTGAAACATCTGAATCGACGTCAGTGATAAAGGTGTTCCATGTCAAGGTTCGCGTGTCGAACATCCCAACGCTTCTTTCACACCCCGTGACGAAGATACCCACCTGGTCGGTTGGAAACGCGAATCCCGGTCGGCCCGGCAGGGCGAATGATTCGTTGTGCCCGGTTTCCAAATCGAGAATGTTGATTGAACCAAGGGTCGAATCCGCGCCGTGCTGAATCGCTACCCAGCTCATTCGTCCATCGGGAAGTTGATACGGCCCTTCCGGAAGAAATCGCAGCGCTGCGGATTCGGGACGGTACAGGATTTCAGTTTCGATCGTTTGCATTGTGAAAAAGTTCCGTTCATGTTTTGAAGATCATGGTCGCAGAATTAACCACGCTCACCAGAGCGTGGGCTGTTTTTATACGATGCGCTACTTGGATTGAGTCGTTTAACCCGACTCGTAGCGGAGGCTGCGAGCAACTCGCAGCAATCCTCCACTTCGCGTCGTGTTAAACTATAAGACTCCGTCAAACTTCATCCAACGCAGATTTTGGTCAATACATTCCCGCGATTCTCGTCCGCTTGATATGATCCAGCAACACTGCCAGAAGCAGCACGGCCCCCAGCACAATTTCCTGACTATCTGAATGGACACCCATCAAATTCATACCATTGCGAATCACCGCAATGATAAAAGCACCGATGAGCGTTCCAAACATCCGTCCCTCGCCACCCATTAAAGACGTACCGCCAACCACAACGGCCGAGATGACTTCCAATTCGTACATGGTGCCGTACTTCGGATCACCAGCGTTGAGTCTCGACGAAACCAATATGCCGCCTAGACCAGCAAGACCACCACAAATCATATAGACGATCATCGTCGTCTTTTTGACGGAAATTCCAGAGAGTCGTGACGCCTGTGCATTGCCACCGATTGCGTACAAATGTCGCCCGAAAACTGTGCGACTCATGATGAAATGTGTCAGAAGATAAAGAGCCATCATCAACAGAATCGCGTTCGGCACATTGAATGAACTTCCGTTGCCAAGCCATCGAAACGAAGCAGGCACAGCATTGATAGATTGAAACTCCGACAGTCGCTTCGCGTAGCCTCTGGCGATCAGCATCGTCGCCAGCGTGACAATAAACGGTGGCAACTGAAATGCCGTCACCATAATTCCGTTGAAAGCACCTGCGGCGGCCGCAGCAAGCACAGCGACCAAAAACGCGATCGACACGGTTATGGTCGATGCAGACACTCCACCATTTTCGCGAATAATGATCGTGGCGATCACAGACGAAAGCGCCACCAGAGATCCCACGCTCAGATCAATGCCACCGGTAATGATCACCATTGTCATGCCGACCGCGATCACCGCGTAAACAGCCGTTTGATTCGCAACACCGATCAGATTGCTGGCCTTCAGGAAAACTGGCCAACTTCCGGTGCTCGGCGAAAAACGACGCTCCATCGTCAGTTCCGGAAACTTATCAAGCACCG
>JBDNFT010000045.1:0-1741 GCA_041689695.1 Planctomycetaceae bacterium
CCGACAGCATGACTTCCGGCATCACGCTCGCCAGTTGCTTCAAGGATGAGACGCAGCGCGTTTACCGCCTGCTCACGGAGTCAAAGGACAGCAGGGACCTGCGACAAGTGGCCGAATGGATTCAACAGCACGGTGGCACGGTCCGGGCTCGAGACTTGGTGTCAGGCCGCCGGGACATCGAATCGACCGAACAGGCCGACGATCTGCTGCAGCGACTGGTTGAGAATCATTTCGGTTCATGGCGGACCGTGGGATCAACCGAACGCGGTGGTCGGCCGACGAGGGAGTTCAGCCTGTTCGCTGTCACTGCGGATTGAATCCCTGTCAGCTGTCAGCAGAACCCCCTTGAACCATTGAGGAAACAGGGGTTGCGCTTGCAATCATACTCGTACTGAAAAATAAACAAAAGAACACACGTAAGTAACAGTGAAGTATTTCGCAATGATGTAAAATTGCTTATTATCACATATTTTATCTGGTGAGCTCCTAGTTTTTGTGATAAACTTCAGCAGGCTCATTGAATTGTGTGATACACAATCAATAATCTGTCGTCAAAGGAGTTCGGGGAATGAAACTGGGAGCCAACCTGACAGGACGCTATCGCGTCCGCATTTTTCGGCCTGCGTTTGATCAGGTTCGCAAGTTGTGCCACACAACAAGGGACTGCATGGAGTTGCGCCGACAAACTCTAAAGCTGCGTTTTTGGCCAGACAATTACCCTGAAGATGAAAGAGGAGAAGTAGTAGACCTGAATTGGGATTGGATTCGTTCAATGCCTTCTCTAAAGACAGGTGAGTTACGGATCGATGACACAATAAGTGGCAACAACAATCTGCGAGTGATTTTTTTTGTTGGTGACGCCGAGATCAAAGAGCCCTTGCCGATGATCTGGGTATTAAATGTGTTTCAAAAAAAGCGTGACGATTTTACGTCAAGTCAAATCAAAATTTTTAAGGCACAACGACAGCTGGTAATTGAGCGATTCTACACGAATCCTCTTTAGGCATGGACGCCGCAAAGTACGCGGAGCGACTGTTTCTGTGTATTCATTCTAGGGAGAAGTGCGATGGGATCTGTGATTGATCGAAAAACAGAGCTTGACCAAACAACATATAAAAACCTTGCCCCAATTTTTGCACAGTGGATGCATGCTCTGATGGAATGCAGCGATGTGGTGCAAGGGGTGGTCCACGACATGGTCGAGATAATGGTGGATCCTGAAGCGGACGACGAAGATAAGGAAATGGCCAAAGCGACATTTCTGGAAGCCTTGTTCCCGGTGTCGCATAATGGTTCTCTTGGTGCCGACTTAGAGGAACTTGAAGAAGAGCATCGCAATGGGGCAATTGGAGACCTGATCCATGAAATGGACGCCGAAGAATTCTCGTTCGGTGAAAAGGTAAAGGTTGCGCTGGTCGATCGAGGGATGACTCAGCAACAGCTGGCCGATGCGATCGGCGTTGGCCAACCCGCTGTTTCGATGATGCTGAATCGTGAGGCACGACCACAACTGCGGACAGTGAAGAAGATCGCTGAAGCGTTGCAGCTTTCGCATGAAGACTTGTGGCCCTGTTAGCATCCTTTTTCTTCTAACGGCACGTGTTACTGAATTTTAGACGAAGAGTGACGCCATATCTGGTGTCGGTCTTTTTTTGGGGGGCGCGAATGCCAATCGGTTCGTTTAGCAGATGTCAGCAGAACCCCCTTGAACCATTGAGGAAACAGGGGTTGTGCTGACAAC
>JBDNFT010000046.1:0-2861 GCA_041689695.1 Planctomycetaceae bacterium
CCTGAATGAGTAGGCGAAAATGTGCCTGCTTGAGACCCGCAGTCACGTGGATGCTGCCATCGTCCCGCCGCAGCAAGGCGGCTTTCCAATCCCCCGACCAGCCGATCGCAACGATCAATCCGCCAGCTCCACTTTCCAGATTGAAGTAGGGCATCGTCCCGTCCGAAGATCGGCCACCAAATGAACTCAAGGTGACGATGTTCGCAGAAGTCAGCTCTTCACTGCGCATCCGAAAGTCCGTCGGGTCGCCGTGACTTCCTTGAGATGAATGCAATATTATCGTTGTTGCCTTTGGAAACGTGACCACAAAATCCGCACGACCAGCGAGCCAGAATTGTACAAGTCGACAGGCGTCGGTGCTCACGACAGGATAAGACTACTGGCCAAAAGAAGGGCTATTGTATCTGCGACTTTGGGTACCAGTCTCGTGTGATCTAGGCAGAGAAGCTCTTAAGGTGCCTGGGGCCTCGTGCCAGGGCATTTGTGCTCGGCGCGGCCTTGCGTCAAGTGACGAATGCGGCCGAAAGTGCCATGTTGACACTGAAATTTCAGTTGTCATCATCCCTTCACCGATGATGCCCTGAACTGTTGCTGGAAGTGATAAAAACGAGATGGAAAGCATAGCACTGATTATCGTTGCGTTCATGGTATTTGTGAACGCTATCTTCGCCGCATATGAAATTGCTCTTGCCTCCATTACCGTCGCTCGTTTGCAGTCGCTTAACCACAACAATCGAGCGGGTGCTGCGGCTGCTCTTTATATGAAGGTTGAAATCGAGAAAAGTCTGGCTGTGGTTCAACTGGGGATTACACTTGTAGGTCTTGTCGCGGGTGCAGCCGGAGGTGCCAGCGCTGCCGACGACATTGCCCCAATTCTTCAGCAGCAAGGGTTGAGTGTCGCTGCCGCCAACGTGATGGCCATCGTGCTTGTCGTGCTGCCTTTGACTGCGGTTACAATTGTTGGAGGTGAACTGCTTCCCAAGCTGTTCGCCCTGCGCAACAAAGGGTGGGTCTGTTTGCGACTGTCGCCCATGATGAAAATGTTTGCGATCAGCGTTTGGCCTGTCGTGTGGGCGCTGGAATCATCCGCATCTGGGCTCATGGATCTGAGCGAGAAGTTCTGGACTCCGGCTCCGCACGCGGATGCGCGGACGGAGGCCGCTGAACTGCTGGAGTTGAAAGCGATCACCAGTCTGGCCAGAGCCTCTCGCCTGATCGGAGCTCGGGAGGAGAATATCATTCTTGGCGCAACGCGACTGGCCAGCCGATCATTGCGCGAGATCGTGTTGCCTGCTGAGCATATCCGAATGCTGAATGCAGATGCCACTCTGATGGACAGCCTGGTTTCAGCGCACATGGACCTGCATACGCGTTTTCCGGTGACCGAACAGACGGGCGATCCACAGAAGATCATCGGGTACGTCATGTTCAAAGATATTGTCTCGATGATGAAGCTGGGTCCCGACATTCCGTCACTTCGAGGCATACTTCGTCAGGTTCCGAGCCTGCAAGAGAGTATGCCAATTTCAGAAGCCATGGAAAGACTGCTGCGCGAGCATACTCATATCGCTCTGGTGAAGGATGGCACCGGGGTCATCAAAGGAATGATTACCCTGGAGGACATTGTCGAAGAAATGATTGGCGATATTCAGGATGAACATGATCTTCTGCCAACGCATTGCGTCCGGGCTGGTGATGGCTGGGTTGCAGGAGGCGGAATTTCACTTCCCCGACTGAAGGAAGTGACAGGAATTGATCTGCCATCAGCAAGCACTCCTCACAACCTGAACGCATGGATGCTTGAACGACTTGGCAGAGCACCAACGGGAGGCGAAGTGATATCCACGGGCAACATTACAACGCTGGTGCGAAAAGTACGCAGACAAAGAGTATTGGAAGCGTCCGTTAGATTTTCAGATTCCCGAGACCGTGGGAGTGCTGGAGTTCAGACACAAAAGCCCGATTAAATGACACGAAGTGCAAAATGACACGAAGTGCATGGCACCGACCCGAAGTGCATGACAATTTTTCTTCGCAGTGTGCCTGACACTGGCATTTCCTGTCGGGCGTCCGTTTCTTAATCGAGGATGATCTGCGACCCTCGACTCGGACAAAGTCGCGGCGATGCGAGACGGCTTCTGTACCATCGCGTATGATGGCGATGCGTCGATTTTAAGGCTGGCAAAGACCGAGGCCACAATGGGGCGGACTTATTTAATCTGTTTTCGAGAACGGCCGCATTAGCGCCGCGGTCAATCGACGGCTGTGCGAGGCTGCTGATATCGACTACGAGGCGTAATAGGTCGCTTTTCGGGCTGGAATACTGCGACTTCGGTGTAAAACACGTATCAAAGCACGATTTCTTACGAATCCGCACGTACGCCTTTCTGCCCGGACTGCCAGAATTCGGGAAAGCTGTTAATATGTTGGGGCTGAAACCGGCCTAAGTGTGGAGATTTTCGTTGTTCTGGTCGCGTGACGTTCGCGGAAGCCGGGACAAAAAAGAATACAGATAACAGGATCAGCGGGTTGGCCGTCGAGCCATCAGCGGTTCTGATTTTGCACGTTTACCGAAACTAAAGGGAATGTCATGGCCAACGATCCGTACTCATCCTGCCCGTGTGGCAGCGGAAAGAAACTGAAATTCTGCTGCGGCGAATATCTGCCCGATTTGCAGCGCGCGTTCCGTCTGCGCGAGAATCAGCCGGAAGCCGCCGTTAAATTGTTTCGCGATCTGCTGCGCAAGCATCCTGACAGAGATGTCATTCTGCGTGAACTCGTGTTTACACTTAATGAACTTGGGCTCTCCGCCGAAGCACGTCAAGAAATCGCAAACTTTCTTAAGGCGCATCCGGATCAAC
>JBDNFT010000047.1:0-2675 GCA_041689695.1 Planctomycetaceae bacterium
AAACCCGCGGCTAGCGCCTTGCGGCTCACGATTGCAACTAAAAAATCGCTCACTCCCTGCCGATCACTTGGCACGATGAATCCATGCTCCAGCAAATACGACATTTCCTTGAACTCATCCGCTTCAGCCACACGATCTTCGCGTTGCCGTTTGCGATGCTGTCCGCAGTGATCGCATGGGGGACACCTGGAACTGTATTTCGCTGGCAGGATCTCGTTGGAATCCTCATCTGCATGGTGACAGCACGATCGGCTGCAATGGCATTTAATAGGCTGGTCGATCGCGATGTCGATGCCGACAATCCTCGCACTGCAAAGCGACACATTCCCGCGGGATTGCTGTCCGTAAAAGCGGTGATTGTTTTCACAATTGCCATGAGCGCGGCATTCATCGCCGCCACAGCAATCTTTCTGCCCAAACAACTGCCGATAATTCTGTCAGTACCGGTCTTGCTTTTCTTGTTGGGATATTCGCTGGCTAAACGCTGGACGAGCCTGTGCCACTACTGGCTGTCTGCGGCACTCATGATGTCGCCGATTGCCGCATGGATCGCCGTTCGAGATGAGTTTGCACTGATTCCAACACTTCTCGCCGGTGTGATTTTTTTCTGGGTCGGCGGATTTGACATCATCTATGCCTGTCAGGACGCGGACTTCGACCGTGAACGGAAGCTCAACAGCATCCCGGCACGGTTTGGAGTTCGCTCAGCTTTGCGAATCGCGTTTGTGAGCCATCTGCTCACGATTGCCATGCTCGTGCTGCTTTGGAAAATGGCGGGCCTGGGGCTGATTTTTCTCGGCGGGGTCATTGCGATCGCCGCTTTATTGCTTTATGAACACTGGCTTGTCCGCCCGAATGACCTCAATCGAATCAACATGGCTTTTTTCAACGTCAACGCCATCATCAGTTTCGGCATCCTTGTGCTCGGCTGTCTTGATGTCTGGGTCTTCTGAAATTCATTTCGTCACAAAGTCACAACCATGACAATTCAAATCAAAAATCCAGCGATTCGTTCCGTGGCAGACAAAGTCTTCGCCGGCGAACGTCTCACGTTCGATGACGGCGTTCTTCTGGACACGGAAGCCGACCTGCATCTTCTGGGGCAACTTGCCAATCATGTTCGCGAACGCAAGAACGGAAACTATGCCTACTACAATACGAACATCCATCTGAACCCGACAAACGTCTGCGTCTATCGCTGCCGCTTTTGCGCATTTCGAGCCGACTTAAAGGACGAAAAAGCCTACACGTTCACCGACGACATGTTGCGCGAACGAGTTCTCGAAGGCCGCGCCGCAGGGGCCACTGAAATCCATGTCGTCGGCGGACTGCATCACAAGAAAAGTTTTGACTGGTATCTCAACGTTGTGCGAGTGATTCATGAAACGTGCCCGGAAATTCACGTCAAAGCATGGACTCCCGTTGAAATCAGTTGGTTTAGCTTCATTACCAAAAAGCCGATTCAATGGATTCTGGAGCAACTGGTGGAAGCTGGCCTGGGCAGCATGCCGGGGGGTGGGGCAGAGATTTTTGACGAAGGAGTCCGCCAGCAAATCTGTGAGCACAAAGCCGACAGCGATGTCTGGTTTGACGTGCATCGCACGGCTCATCAGCTCGGGCTGCGTTCAAACGCCACGATGCTTTACGGTCATATCGAAAAAGCACAACATCGCGTTGATCACTTGATCCGCTTGCGAACGCTGCAGGATGAAACGTCCGGATTTCAGACGTTCATCCCATTGGCGTTTCATCCTGAAAACACCGAACTGTCATCGATCCAGAAAGCTGACGGCGTATTTGATTTGCGAATGGTCGCTTTGTCCCGATTGATGCTTGATAATTTCGATCACATCAAGGCGTACTGGATCATGCTCGGCGCACAGACAGCTCAGTTGGCACTTGGCTACGGCGCCGACGACATCGACGGCACCGTCGTGCATGAATTGATCTACCACGATGCCGGTGCAACAACACCGGAGGGGATGACTGTCGAACAACTGCATCGCTTGATTAAAGAAGCAGGCCGCATCCCGATTGAACGTGATACGCTGTACCGCAAAGTGATTCGAACTGGTCGTGAGTGGTCGGTCGGTGAGGCTTTGACAACGTCTCGTGCATAATTCAACAGCCTCAGCTTAACAATATTGCCGATGGATTGGCGATCGCAAGGGCGATTTCCTGCAGGAAGCGAGCGGCCGGGGCACCATCGAGAATGCGGTGGTCGAAGGTCAGGCTGAGAGTGATTTGATGCCTCGCGACAATGCTGCCGTCGTCGAGCACCACCGGTTCGCGACGAATCGCCCCGAGTCCCAGGATGGCGGTTTCAGGAACATTAATGACCGGCGTGAAGGCATCGATCCCGAAAGCGCCTAGATTTGTGATGGTGAAGACGGATCCCTGCATGTCGGCGACCGCCAGCTTTCCAGCGCGAGCCAGACCAACGAGCTGGCGTGCCCTTCCGGCCAGTTCAATCAGTGACAATTGTGCCGCGTTGCGCAGGACGGGGACGAGCAGGCCGTCGTCCGTATCGACTGCCATACCGATGTGAATTTGGTTCTCGGAAGGCCACACGATCGCATCTTCGTCCCAACGACCGGCCAGCAGAGGATGTCGCAGGAGCGTTCGCGCAACGAGCTTCGTGATGATGTCCTGATAGCTGGGGATCGGCGATTTAC
>JBDNFT010000048.1:0-4298 GCA_041689695.1 Planctomycetaceae bacterium
AGCGACAACGCACGTGCCAAGCACCAAGCTCGTCAAAACTTGCTGGCCATTCATTAGCAGATTTGAAACTAAAACCACGCTGACTAGACTCCCCAAAACTGCATTGACGAAGGCTGGCTCAACACGAGTCCTGAGAACCCGCAATCGAATAATACCTTCCCGTTCGAGACGAATGTCTTCTTTGGCAACAAAATCCTGCAAGGGATTTGCTGTGACTACACCCAAGAGACAGCACTCCCCCGTTTTCGTCTGGCATTTTCCCAGGTTCGGCGGCGAAAGCAACATTCGACTTCAGTATTCCGTAGCTTTGGACCCTGGCAAACTTCAGGCTCATGCGTCTGGGGACCGCAAAAAAAGCCCGGCATCATTTGATGCCGGGCTTCTGGGATTAGTGACGATCTGCAGATTCGTTCGACTACAGAGTCCAGCCTTCGCGATATTCGCGATGAACGTACTGATTCAAATCTGGCAGGTTGGTGCTGACCAGGTTTTTGGCATCCCACTCGATTCGCTGGCCTTCGCCGGCTCGCACGGCAAGGTTGCCGACGAGAATCGTTTCGGTCAGGCGACCTGCGTAGCCGAAGTTCGACATCGTGCCTGGCTCGTATTCGCCACGGCAGCTCTGCACGAATTCCCACTTCTGTCGCTCGTCAGTGCCACCCTTGAATGGAATTCGAGGCAGGGACTGATCTGGTTTTTTGAAGCCTTTGAAATCCGGCTCTGGCAGCAGAGTGTACTGAGCACCATAGTCGTTTTCTGACAACATCATGCCTTTGCTGCCAACGATCAACGCCGCGCTGGTTTTGCCGCCGCCCTTTTTCTGTTCTTCGATGCGCTTACGGAAGCCTTCTGGCAAGTGAGCGATCAAATCATCAGATGGCAGATTGCCGCCGTCGTACCAGTAGAACTTGCAGGCAACCTTGCCGTTGCGTTCTGGAAACTCAAACATCAACGTAGACGAACCTGGATAAGTTTCGCCTTCAAAGATCCCTGGATTCTTCACCGCCGTTACAGCAATCGGATCCCATAATTCCAATGCCATCACTGGCATATTGGTGGTATGGCAAGCCATGTCACCCAAGGCTCCCGTGCCGAAGTCCGCCCAGCCACGCCATTTGAATGAATGATAAATGCCTTCCTTGTAAGGACGCATCTTGGCAGGCCCGATCCAGGAATCCCAATCAAGGTAATCTGGCACCGGGTCTTCGCCAGGTGGACGACCGATGCCCTGTGGCCAAATTGGACGATTTGTCCAAACGTGAATTTCTGCCACATCGCCGATCGCACCGGAACGGATGACTTCGACGGCTTCACGCAATCCGTCTTCGGATGTTCCCTGGTTGCCCATTTGAGTGACGACGCCCATTTCAGCGGCGACTTCGCGCATCATGCGAGCTTCACGAATCGACCATGTCATCGGCTTCTGGCAATAGACATGTTTCTTCATCTTCATCGCTTTGATTGCAGCCGCAGCGTGCGTATGGTCCGGCGTACTGACGGTGACGATGTCCACTTTGTCGCCGAGCTTATCCAGCATTTCGCGGAAATCCGTAAACTGCTGTGCATCCGAAAATTGCTTACCTTTTTTCTCCAGTGTGCGACGATCAACGTCACAAATTCCGACGATTTCTACATCCTGATCGGCAATATGGCTACAGTCGCTGTCGCCCTTACCGCCGACACCAACGCAAGCTGCTGTCAGACCTTCCAGTGCCGATCGAGTTGGACCGGCAAAGGTTCGCGGAGCAACCCACAGCGCGCTTCCCAAAGCGGCGGTGGTGCCGAGAAAATTACGGCGTGATGGTTTCTGTGTCATTGAGGGTTCCTCAGGATTTCAGGTGGGATAAAAGAAGTTCAAAGAATACAGTTGGACGAAAGTGCAGGGTCGTCCAACGAATATCTTGCTTTCTGGCACAATCGTTTAACGATGCCGATTGTTTGCCGACGCACTAAGGGATTGGCATCCCGCTCAGCAGGCAAATTCTCATCTCACGATCGACTAAATACAAGTCTCGCACTACCACAACACCAGAAGAAACGACAACGATTCGCAGAAATTCGAGAGAGTTGCGAAAGTGACTCAATCGACGTACGCTGCTGAGCCTGACCAACAATTCACTGATCTTTTGCGCATTTGCTCTACCATGAAATTTCTTCAAATAAGTACTTATTGCAGTCTGCTTTCCATCATCGCGGGCTGTTTCTTTTTTTCGGGCTGCTCCGATTCTTCCAGGACCGGAAAAGCGGCAGCACCAAAAGCAACGCCTGATACCCCAGCAGACGTCGCGGCACTTGAGGAAGCAGGTTGCCGCCTTAAGAAAAATGCAGACGGCAATGTCACCGAAATCGCAGTGTCATCTGACAGCGATTTTTCGGAAACAATGAAGCACCTGTCCGGCATCCCAAACGTCACGATCGCGCGATTCGGCGGCCCTGGCATGAACGATAAAGGGATGCAGTATCTGTCCAGCCTGAAAGCCGTAAAGCGACTCGATCTGACAGATTGTTCCAAGGCTGGTGACGCGACACTAAAAATTGTCAGCACAATGCCAACCATCGAAGTGTTGACTCTTCGCCGTGTCGGATTCAGCGATGCCGGCCTGGAGCCCATCAAGAATCTGTCAAAGCTGCGAGCAATCGATTTGCGAAACACCAACGTGACTGACATCGGTGTCGCTCATCTCCAGGGAATCAAAACGCTGATCGATGTGCAGTTAGAAAACTCCAAGGTGACGGATGCAGGCGTGGAACATCTGCGTGGCTTGCCGTTGAAGTCACTGAACTTAAACTACACGGTTGTGACTGATGGTTGCATGCCGGCAATTGGCAGTATCACGACGCTCGAATCACTCCAGATGGACACAGCGAAAATCACCGACGCCGGAATGCCTGAACTTGCAAAACTTAAAAAGTTAAAACGCTTCGGTTGCCGACAAGCTGACATCGGCAGCGAAGGTATCAAGTATCTCGCCGATTTGAATGAACTGTCTCGCCTGGAACTGCGTGAAACGTCCATCGACGACAGCAGTCTGGAAATTATCAGCAAGCTACCGAAACTCACCTTTCTGGATATCGGCGAATGCAGGGTTCTGAAAGGAAAAACGCTTGGCGAGCTTGGAAAGTTGACCGCACTGAAATATCTGGAATTACGTGAAATCAAGAAGGTCAAAGACGACAACTTTGCCGCACTCGAAACGCTCACAAATCTCACGGAACTCAATCTGGAAGCCACTCGCATTACCGATGCGTCTGTACCAACAATACTAAAGATGCAGAAGCTCGAGCGACTAAGTGTCGCTGGAACACAAATGAGCGACGAAGGCATGCTTGAACTCAGTAAATTGCCGGCACTGAAGTGGCTGGATCTCAGCAACTCTCAGCCGAAACCAGAAACAGTCGCGGCCCTGAAAGCCGCCAAACCGAACCTAGAGATTGTGGAGTAATCGTGCTTCCGGACACATCAAAACGTACTCGCAGCGAATTAATGTTTAAGCACGCGGCAAAGCTGATCCCCGGCGGCGTCAACAGCCCGGCGCGCGCTTTTGGCGCGGTGGGTGGCACACCTCCGTTTGTGAAACACGGCGACGGCGCGTACCTGTTCGATGTCGATGGAAATCGATTCATCGACTACATCTGTTCATGGGGACCGCATCTCTTTGGACATCGGCATCCAGCGATTCTGCAAGCTATCGAAAAGTCCCTCACCATCGGCACGAGCTTTGGTGCGCCGACTGAGGCTGAAGCGGAACTCGCACAACTTGTAATCGAGATGGTTCCTTCAGTCGAAATGGTGCGAATGGTGAATTCCGGCACTGAAGCAACAATGTCTGCCATTCGTGTGGCTCGCGGATTTACGGGACGCAACGGTGTTATTAAGTTCGCAGGCTGTTATCACGGCCACGTTGACAGTTTGCTTGTCGCCGCTGGTAGCGGCGCGTTGACGCTGGGATGTCCGTCCAGCCCCGGTGTTCCGCCTGGCGCAACGGCCGATACCGTCGTGTTGCCTTACAATGATTGCGAGAGTCTGGAAGTTGCCTTTAAGAACAATGGTCCTCAACTTGCGGCCGTCATCCTGGAGCCTGTCGTTGGGAACATGGGCTGCGTTATCCCGACACCGGAGTTCCTCGCGCTGCTACGACGACTATGCATCGAGTATTGCACTGTGCTGATCTTAGACGAAGTGATGACAGGCTTTCGATTGGCGGCCGGTGGCGCGCAGGAACTTTTCGGCGTTATACCCGACATGACGACCATGGGGAAAATCATTGGCGCTGGGATGCCGGTGGGTGCGTACGGCG
>JBDNFT010000049.1:0-4547 GCA_041689695.1 Planctomycetaceae bacterium
CTCGGCCGCAGTTGTTCAAGAGTAACTTTTTCATCACCAAAAAATATGAAAGGTGTCTCTGAACGTTTCTTATTGGCATCAATATCGTAGCCAAAATTGAGCATGAACGAATCCTTACGGGCGGTTACCGGAGGTTTCGCCAGTTGATCCTTGGGCAGAGTCACACGTTCATCAGCTTCGTTTTGGTCGAAGTTATTGATGACCATGAAGAACGTAATCAACTGAAACACGATATCGATCATCGGTGTCATGTCGATCTCAGGTACACTCACGCCTGCAGGTTTGATTTTCATCGCATGAACCCCAAATTCTGCTACTGCTTTTGCTTACCGGCAGTTGCGAAGCGTCCCATCAAACCTTCACTCACCATGCCGATTTCCAGTACCAGTCGCTGAATGCGATTCTTCAGAATGCTGTGGAACACCATCGCCGGAATAGCGAGCAACAGACCAATCAGCGTTGTGACCAGAGCCGTTGAAATACCGTCGGCAAGTTCTGACGGCTTTGGTGACGTGGGAGAAAGAGCGATCTTGTCAAAGCTCTTTATCATACCCTGCACGGTTCCCATCAGCCCCATCATAGGTGCAACCGAACCGATCAGAGCAACATAGCTGAGCCGATGTTCCAGAGACATGTTTTCGTCTTCGCCAGCTTCCTGCATGCCTTCGACAGCTTCCGGATATCCACGGCTGAGTCGTCCCATGCCCGCGGCAAGCACGCGTCCTACGAAGGATTCATCGGCTCGAGCAAATTCATAAGCCCCCTGGAAATCCTTGGCATTCAGTTTTTGTTCGAACTCTTCAACAAACTGAGATGGCAACAGGATGTCACGTCGAACCTGCAACATGTTCATCATGATGAGAGCCACCAGGATAAACGATACTAAGAGGAATGCAGGTCCCCAGAACCAGCCTAAAGCCCGTGCGATATAGGCCAGAAAGCTGCGAGATTGAACAGGTGCTGCGGCGTCCGTATTGGCGGCAGCGGGTGCTGTGTCGGCTGCGGCAGGAGGTGCTGCTACGGCACCTTCGTCTGCCAGCACCTGCCGAGTATTGCCAAAAGTTGGCCATATCAACGCAGCGGTCAACGCCAGAAGCAGAAACAGAACGGATTTGCGTCCGTTAATACGAGCGGGTAATGCAGGGACACTACGCATTTCGAAAAATCTCCGGGATGACCTCAAAGGGGCAAATATGTCCAGTGAGAAGTGTCAGAAGTTTGAGAGTAAGAACTGTAGTGACTTCAAGTCGTCTCGTCACTCTTCAGAGGGCCGCTCAAGACGTCAGAAATCAGGATTTTCGGGAACCCGCTAATTATTCGCATTCTGAGGGATAGAGCCTGCCTGTTTGGCCCATTGGCTATTGGGATACTTGGTGGAAAGTTTTGCCATCGCCTCATCCGATCGATCCTGATGACCGGCGGGGGCCCACAATGTTACCAAATGAAACAGGGCCTCCGCATGTGCTGCCGGTTCAGAAGGGTACAGAACATCGACATGCAGGTAGGCCATCAGGGCGTCCTTTGGCATATTCTTCGACCGATAGCAGTCGCCCTTCAGGGTCCAGGCGTGAGCCAATGTGGCTGCTTCGGATTCTGATGCTTTGCTGATAATGTCGTCCAGCGTTGCAATAGCCTCATCTGTTTGTCCCTGTTTCTGCTGACAAGCGGCTTTTCCCAGCAGTCCGTCGAATTGGGCTGTCGCGGATGATGGGTCTCCGGCACTTTGTTCGATCACCTTTTGAAACGCCGCAAGAGCACCCGCAGCGTCGTTTCCAGACAACAGCAACTGTCCCAATTGTACGCCTGCCTGCAACTGGTATCCCTTCACGGGCGACGCCTGGACTTCCTGCAGCAACATTTTTGCTTCTTCCGGAGTCGACAGCGATGCTTCAAGCAGTGTTGCTTCAAAGTGCCGGAAGTTAGTTTTGTTCTCTTCACGGAACTTCTTCATCGCGGCCAGAGCATCCTTGATCTTGCCTGGATCTGCCAGCGCCTGCTTCACCATTGTGCGTGCGATCAGAAACTTGACGTCCGCGACAACTCGCTTGTCGTCGCCGTTATAGTCCTTTAGTACGGATTCAAATTTTTCCTGAGCGACATCCAATGCGCCGCTTCGTTCGTTGGATTGAGCCTGAGCCAAAAGTGATGGCTCCATATCAAATCGCACGCTGAAAACATCTGAGACCGGTACGACCTGAGTCTGACCGTTGGACAACTGAATCGTTAGGGATTCGATTGTCATCGCAGTAATTTCACCACGAAACGTCACGCGGTCGCTGCGTTTCGTTACCTGATCGACCGCGAATGCCGTGCCCCCACTTCCGATCATCACCGTCAGAACGGCGAGCAAAACGGGCGTCATCAGATTCTTGAATCGCGTGTATTTAGAAAACATAAACTTGTCATCCCGTGTAGAAAGCAAATCGCCGACAACATCTAAGGTATATTCAAAGTCGCTGGATTAATTGTCGCCAGAAGGTGCTGGAGGTTTTCGTTGAGGAGGTCGCGGCGCTGGTGACTGCGACGTCGGTGGCTCCGGTGGTGTCGCAGAAGATCTGCTGGTTGGTCGAGGCTGCACTGGTGGCTGTTGACCGGTCGGTGACTGTGGAGCTGCAGGTCGAGGTGCGGCTGGTTTACTCGCTGGCAGTTTTGCCACGGGTGGGTTTGAGCCAGTTGGTTTCGCCGCGGCTGGTTGCGCCCCTGCTGCCGTGGCTGAAGGTCTTGGGGCCGTCGTTTTTGGAGCTCCCGCAGGTCGCGGAGCAGTGCCGGGCGCTGGTGGTGGTGCGGAGATGCCATCGGGATCTGTCGGACGTGGTCGAGGTCTGGGGGCAACTGTCGGCTCTTCAGGTTTACTGGTTGCGTTCGTTGAGGGAGGCGTCGGCACCGCTGGGCGGGCAGGGCGAGTTGCTGCCGGACTTGTTCCACTTCGTGTCGCAGCCGGCGCGCTTGTTGCAGAGCTGGCTGGTCGTGCAGATGCAGTGCGTTTGGGAGTTGCGACGGCTGATACCAGCCCGGAAAAATCCATGCCCTGCGCTGGAGCGTCACCGACATCCGGGAATATGTCAGATGAATCCTGGGTTGTCACCGCAGAAAACTTCGGCGTCTTGTTGGTTCCCGGAATCGCGACCCGTTTTTTCGGCTTCCGCATGAAGAAAAACATGCCGCCAGCGATTCCGACTGACAGGCAGGTGATTAACGTTCCCAGTAGCAATCCATTGCCGCCTGATTCTTCTGGATTTTCCCTGCCGGAAATTGGAGTTGTTGTTGTCATGCTGGTGTCGATAGATGTTTCCATCGCCATATCATCTGCGTTTTCCGTATCGATCCCGGTCCCGCTTGCTCGTTCGAGTGGTTTGGCTTCGCGGCCTGCATCCGACTGCAGATCCTGATACAGCCGATTGAATTTCGCGAACCATGCATCGTCCATGTCTCGATAGACCTGTACGAAACTTACAATTTCGGCAGCGGCTGAATCTCGCTGCTTGTCGCTATCAGCAGCGTTCGTCTGAGCATATCGACGACGGCTGTTCGTCAGTTGATATCGTGCCTCAAGGAATCGCTCGCGAATTTCAGGCGTCGGTTCGCGTTGCAGTGACTGTTGCAGTTTGCGAGTCATCAAAGACCAGCCCCAGACTTTTCCAGGCTTGCCATCCGGCGTCTTGATGCCTTGAATCGCGTCGAGTAGTTTCGATGGCTCGCCATCCGATCCCCAGTCACTGAGCGAATACGCGATTTCAAATTGAGCATCCAGTGCGTTGGGATTTGTCTTGAGTACTTCGTCGCACAGACGGAATGCTTCCGAATACTGTTTCTGTTGACGCCGACAACGGGCCAGTCGCAATTCAACAGCCGTGCGATTGCCCTCTGCTGCCAAGTCGCCGGTGATAATTTCATTGTAGGCATCTGCGGCTTTGGCATAGTAGCCTTCAGCAGCAAGCGCGTCTCCGGCAACGCCCTGGCCAAGACCAAAGTACGTTTCGCCAATCCACAGTAACGAGTTGTAGTCAGACTTATTTCGTGACTCGTAGACCTTCTGCAGAAATTTTTCGAACGAATCGCGAGTCTGAGCAAATCGCTCATTGTCGCCAGTTGTTTTCAATCGTTTGAGTTCTTCCTGTAGCTCAAGCCCCAACTGTGTGTATACCGCAAGGATATTCTGGCCGCCAACATTTTCAAGCTGCGTCATCACTTTGAGGGCTTCATCGATTTGCTGAGTTCCCACATAAGCTCGCAGTAACAATCGATACGTCAGTCCGGCGAATGACTTGCTTTGAATTCCTTCATCAGGTCGAGCCTCACCTTCCGACACCTGTATCGCGGCGACGATTGAATTGGCTTCACCCGTTGTCAGGCGATCGATCGTCCCTTTGAAATCGCCTTCCAGATTCATGATGCTGGCAAGCGACACTTCTGCCGCGACCAGTTCATCTGACGGCTTGGCATCAGCGCCAACTTTGTCACGAGTGACTTTAATCCCTTGAGTCAGCAAGTTCTTTGCTTCTGCTTTCCATGCCTGCATGTCTGCGGCTGGTGTCTGATCATCTTCA
>JBDNFT010000050.1:0-4927 GCA_041689695.1 Planctomycetaceae bacterium
ACGCATAGTTGATCAAGCCGGTTGAGTTATTTGCAACACCAGTCGTTGCAAAGTCAGCCACCAGGTCTGATCCCAGTACGTCAAACTGGTGTACCGTTGAAATCTTGTCGGACCAGTTGTGCGACAGGATAACACTATTGATAGAGCCGTTTCCTCGCCAGCCGAGGTTGCCGGCTGTCATCATGTACGTCAGAGCGGTGTCCTCTGAGATATTGTAGACGAAGCCACCAAGGAAGCTGCTACCGCCGTTGAATTGGTCAAAACCAGTATCCATCCCAGCGGTCCAGCCACCCATCACCTGCAGGTCATCACTGGCTTTGTATGTCGCCAATGCACCGGTGTGAGTAAATGGTTCGCTATTATAGAATGTCAACTGACGGCTCAGGAAGAAGTTACCGCCGGATGGAATGACTTCGTAACCGATCAAGGTGTAGAAGTGACCAATTTTAACCGACAGATCTCCCACTGCGACTTCTGCGTATAACTGCGGAAGTGCCCATTCATAGATCCCGCGGTCCCAGCCGTTTGCATAGTCGAAACGACCAGCATTGTTACCGAATGACTGAGCTTCGTTACCGTCCACACCGTAGATCATTTCGGCACGGAAACCAAAGCCAACGCCATTACTGCCATCGGCCGTCTTATTCAGGTACAGACCTTGCTGGTTCAGATTAAGTCTGTTCCATTCTTTGCCTCTTGGATTTGTCCCTGGGCCAAAGTTGACGTCGTTGAAAGCTCCGTTGCCCGTGAATGCACCGTCTGGTCCATTCTGGTAACCGAACTGAGTCCAGCCGCCAAAGGTGATCCCGTTTCCGCATTCACCAAACAGGCCGCAACCTTTTGCGGAATCCCCGCAGCCTTCCCCACAGCTTTCGCCGCAGGCATCGGACAGGAGATCACCGCAGGATGCAGCACTGGCTGGGTCACATACTGAAGTTGGAGCACAGCAGCTACTGCCTTCACTGCCGCAACCGTTGCCACAGCAGCTCATGCCTGCCAGTTGCTCAGTGAGCTTCTGGCCTGCGTCTGCAAAAATTTGTTCACATTGCTGACAGTCATCGCACCCAGCAGCACCGCATCCATCGTAGGCGAAAGCGGTGTTAGCCGCCGTCATTCCTCCGACAAGTGCCACGCTTGCAAGGAATGACTTCCATGATTTTCTGACCATCATATTTCCTTCGCATTCTTCCGTGAACCTCCGCGAACTTCCGTTCCTCCCGAACGAACGTCAACAGAAGACCCGATTTTTGAACCAACAGAATTCGCTGGAGTCACTGCGATTAGCGAATAACGTGGCAAAATTCCCTGAGCCCACACAGTGTGGTAATTGCTCTATCGGGAGCCCATTCGGTATCGGCGTCGCACAAGCGATAGCAAAGCGAGTTGTGACTCGAAAGATGCCGCGAAGGCAGGAATCTGTCCTGCTTCACCGTATAAA
The DNA here is from genome assembly GCA_041689695.1 of Planctomycetaceae bacterium. Classification (GTDB taxonomy): domain Bacteria; phylum Planctomycetota; class Planctomycetia; order Planctomycetales; family Planctomycetaceae; genus SXXK01. Next base: position 1,439 of record JBDNFT010000050.1, read on the forward strand.
GAGACTGGCCTGCGAAGTCTTCCTGACCGTTCATCTTTGGGCAGTTTACTTATCTTCATGTCGCTGGTGGACAGGTGCTGAATCCTTTCCACATGAGCTCCCGTTGTGGCTTTATAGATCAGCAGAATCTGCCGAACCAAGGGAAACTCGTGCGGTCCCGTTTGCGGCTGTCTCAAACTAATCGAGTGCCATCCTCTCATCGGGCTCTTCCCCAATGGCGTGGAGTTAACAACGGTTTTTCTGCCTCAAACTAATCGAGTGCCATCGCGGCTATTGCCTTACTGTTTGCCTTCTGTTCGCTTCGACCACCATGGCAATCCAACACCGCCGTCCATGGTCAGTGTGGTGCCTGTCATGTACGAGCCTTCGTCGCTGAGCGTAAAACAAACGCCATGAGCCATCTCGTCGCTCGTGCCCATGCGTCCCATCGGCAGCCCTTCCGCGCCTTCCTGCAGTTGTTCCTCGGTGAAGAATTTTCGCTCGCCTGGCGTATCGATCCAGCCCGGATGGAAAACGTTCACGCGAATGCCATCTTTAACAAGTTCGATCGCTGCCGTCCGGGCCATGTGGTCGATTGCGGCCTTGGCCATGTTGTAAGCCATCGCAGTCGGAAACGGGATAATCGCATGTGGCGAACTGATCACTGTAATGGCTCCACCGTTGCCTTGTTTCAGCATCTGCTGCGCGGCTGAGCGAACTCCATGCAGCGCGCCCCACATGCTGACTTCGATCGTGCGTCGGAACCCCGCCATGTCGGCTTCCACCATCAGTTGTCTGTCACTGTACACGGCGTTCGACACAAACAGGTCCAGGCGACCGAAGGCATCAACCGTTTGCTGAACCATGTCTTCAACCGCTTTCAAGTCGGAGACATCACAGGCACAAACAATCGACTTGCGTCCCATGTCACGAATCTCTTTTGCCACTTCTTCCGCCTGCGTTTTGCTGGAATTGCAATTGATCGTAACATTCGCACCGCCCCGAGCCAGCGCCAAAGCGACGGAGCGTCCGATGCCTTTTGAAGATCCGGTTACAAGTGCATTTTTGCCTGTGAAACTGTAGTCCATGATCGTATTTCAACTGTGAATTGTCGGTGGTGGTTTCCGGGTGCATTGCAACTGCGCACGATTGCGAATCGCAAGACGAATGCGAATCATCGTGCCCCGTGCCTAATCCGTCAAATGTCCCTGATTTGCCGCCCACGATCGGGGAGAAGTCGGGTCGCGAAGCCTGCTGAGTCGCTGGCATTATGGCCTAAATGCCGTAGGACGGGACTCCAGTCCCGTCCTGAACTGTTTGTCGCCTGACGAGTCTGGAGACCATTCCTACGGCGGAATTTCGCCTCTCAACCTGAGCGTTGATTAGTTCCGGATTCCCTTCGGCCAGCAAATGGTTTTTACATTGGCACACGCAATCCGTCAGTCCGATTGCACACTCACTCCTTGATCTCGGTCATCAGGCTTGCGACCTGAGAGGACTCATGACTTCCCGCCACCAATAAACCACGGATGACTTTTTCTCGTCGCTCCGCAGGATGATTCTGGCTGAGCTTCCATTTGCCTTCGAGGCGATCAATCTGAACGTCGAATCCCACGATTCCACCCATGAGCTTTTCAATAAAATCCGTGTCTGGCGAAAGCATTGACCAGGGCTGAGGCATTTTTGATTCGTAGAGATCAACCGTGGTTCGAATGATTTCATAAAGCCTTGCCGGATCGTCAATGGTTTTAAAAACGCGATTGCTGCTGCATGAAGTCATGCAGTTTTTTCAAGTCAGTCTCGTGGAAGCTGTTTGGAATATACATTTGAAGACCGCTGACATGATTTCATGTGGATGAAGGACGCGAACCAAATACCATGGGTAAGTGTAGTGGCAACCAGGTTGATTCGCTCTACATCACAAGTTCTACTCTGGCAGCATGAAAGTAGCAGGCACACTCCCTGGGCCCGTAGCGGACGGCACACGCAGTGTGCCTGCTACTTTCGACTGACAGACTTTTTGTGCCGCTCGCCTAACCGCAGATGAAAGTGCCCGGTAAACACTGATGAATGATAAGCAGGGAATAGGTTTTAGTCTGAAAGATCATTTGTTTAATGAAGAGAAAGTTCAGTTTCTGGCGAACCTGTTCAATGTCGTGGATGATAACTTTGAAGCCGGTTCATTTGTACGCGACGTAATGAAACAGCTTTTGCAATTAGAGTTGAAAGCACGCATCGTTCATATCGCGACAGTCCTGGAAAACTATCTTGCCCATGATTTTCGAGTCGCCGCAAAACAGATTGTCGCTGCGCTGCCACAACCACTTGATCCAGCTCTCACCGACGATGACTTTGGTGACTTCATTTTCGCTCCGTTGGGTGCATTTGTCGTTCGGAATGGTCTCGCAAAAAAACACCTGCCGACTTCGCTGAAGACGCTGAAAGAAATCACGCAGCGATTCTCAATGGAGGATGCAATTCGAACATTTATCAATACGCACCCAGACGAAACGCTGACTGAACTCGCGAGGTGGTCCACCGACAGCAACTACCATGTGCGGCGGCTGGTCAGCGAAGGAACCCGACCATTACTGCCGTGGTCCGGTCGAATTTCGGTCGATGTCACAACACCGTTACCGTTTCTCGAAACTCTTCATGCTGATCCAACTCGCTACGTCACGAGATCCGTGGCCAATCACTTGAACGACATCGCAAAGGCCCAGCCGGAGATCGTGCTGGATGCGTTGAGGCGATGGAAGCAGTTGGGCAAGCAGCATCCTGCCGAGCTTCAGTGGATAACCAAACACGCGCTGCGCACGATGGTGAAGCGTGGCCACCCACAGGCACTTCAGTTGCTTGGATTCAGTGCAATTCCGAAGATCGAAGTGACAGAATTCGCTATCAACACGCCGCAGATTCAACCCGGAGATGCGATCGAGTTTTCATTCAACGTCACGGCTCTGCAAAATGAATCTCTGGTCATCGATTACGTGGTCGAATTTGTAAAAGCCAATGCAACGCTTTCCCCGAAAGTCCACAAGCTGAAACAACTCAGCCTCAAAAAAGGCGAGTCTGCGGTTGTCAGCAAACGCCATGTCTTGAGAGCGAACGCAACGACCTACTCGTTGTATCCGGGAACTCATTATGTGACGCTGCAGATCAATGGACAACCGTTCGGTCGCCTGCCGTTCGCGCTACTGCCAGCGAAATTATTGCCGCGTGGTCAGAAATGATGCCTTCAACGGCTATCGTTGCGCATGTCCCTTCTCCCCCTGGCAAGGGGGGAGAAGGTGGCCGATAGGCCGGATGAGGGGATCGACCTGGATTGAACGTCATGCAACGATGTCAGGACCATTTGTATTTCCCCCTCACCCAACGCCGTTAAGGATTCTGGAGTTAATTGTTTCGTGTATTGATCATGGTATTGAGAGTGCGATTCAGTCATTCAGTCCCGGTAGGGACGATAGCTCGATGCCGGTGACGACAGTCACCGGTCACGTTTCCCTTATA
>JBDNFT010000051.1:0-2646 GCA_041689695.1 Planctomycetaceae bacterium
GTGGGAGTATTCCACCCTGATGATGCGTTTGCCAGAACCGGCGCGCTGGATGAACTTAAGGGACTGGTCAAAACTGCAGGCGTCGAAGTCGTGGGAGAAATGACGCAGTTGCGCGAAACGCCACATCCTTCGGTCTGTATCGGCCGCGGAAAGCTGGAAGAACTGAAAGAGATGGTCCTGCAAACCGACGCGCAGGTCATCATCTTTGACAACAATCTCTCGCCTTCCCAGGGCCGCGCGCTCGAACAGTCGCTCGAAAAGCCCATCATGGATCGCAGCGAAGTGATTCTTGATATCTTCGCGACGCACGCGCGAACCTATGAATCAATGTTGCAGGTGGAGCTGGCTCAGTTGATGTACTTCCGCACGCGATTGAAACGCATGTGGACTCACCTTGAACGTACCGGCGGCGGTGGCACAGGTGGTTTGGGGGCCGGTCGCGGTCCCGGTGAAAAGCAACTGGAAACCGACCGTCGTCTGATCGACAAACGCATCTCTGAATTGAAGGACAAACTTCGCCAGGTCGAAACACGCCGCGCTCGCACCGTTGGGTTACGCCGCGAGCAGCCGACCGTTTCGATCGTGGGCTACACAAATGCTGGTAAGAGCACGTTGATGCGCGCACTCACCGGCGCGGATGTACTGGTCGAAGACAAGTTATTCGCAACGCTGGACACGCGAACTCGTCGCTGGAAACTTCCGAACTTCGGCGATGTGCTGCTGAGCGACACTGTTGGATTCGTCCGCAATCTGCCGCATCATCTTGTGGCTTCGTTCCGATCGACACTGGAAGAAGCTCGCCATGCCGATTTGCTGCTGCATGTCGTCGATGCCAGCAGTCCTGAAGCCGAACGCCAGATTCAAACGGTGTATCAAGTGCTCGGTGAAATTGGCATTGAAGTGAAAAATGTTTTGCTGGTTCTGAACAAAGTTGATCGAGTCGAAGATCAATCGATGGTCGATGTCCTGCGCCGGCACTATGACGATACGGTCACGATCAGTGCAGCAACCAGGCTTGGCTTGGATCGACTGGCCGAAGTTGTCTCCGAACGATTATCGGGAGGCTTTGCTGAAATCGAAATCGAAGCCAGTGTGGGCAACGGTCGTTTTCTGGCATGGTTAACTCAACATGCAGAAGAACTCAGCCGCACCTACACGGACGACACATCAACCCGCGTCCGCATCGTCTGCCGCATCCCCCGCCAGGCACTCGGTGGAATGCCACGCGAAGATGTGACGATCGTTGAGCATGAAATCGCTCTGCCAGCCAGCAGGCTGTCGATTTAACGCGTTTCCCCAACCCGACGCGTCAGCGAGGGATAGAAAGGTAGTCGTCATGTGAGGCCGGACGTAGGAACCGTGCCTACCGCGATACGCCAAATTCGGTCGCGGTGTATTTAATCTGTTTTCCGGCCTGTGACGCACGCGCCGCAACGTCTGGAGAAAAAGCGTCGCGCCCAGATCGGTTTGCAAACCCCGGCCATGCGGCAATCCCTTCTGGCATCAAGTCGGATATTTTTCGATGTTCAGGTGCCACGTAATCCGCCGATATTGGATCGTCAAAAACTGATCGGCGGCCCCACAAGGCAGATCGAGCATCGCGGTACAGTGGAATCCAATCGCCATGTTGATCCAAATGCTGAACTGCTGCCGGATCAGCGATGCAGTCCATGAGTACCAGATTCGGATTGCCGAATTCCAGGACTCGGTTTGAATCCACCGGCCCGGAATCGGCCCCGCGATGGCGTCGCGACATGTCTGAACCAAACAGCAGATCGAAATTCATATCCACGACAGTCTGCGGATAACAGGTGTCGTACCGTCCATCGAAACCCACTGTTGTGCTGGGTGCCAACGCAGCCAAAGCGTATTGAGCCCAGTCAAATGTCACAACCAGCCGTCCGTTGATGTGTTCGCGATCCATAAACTCAAACGCCGCGACAGGGTATTTACTTCGATCAACACCAAACGTCACAAACGTGTAACCTAGCAGTGCCACAAGTGCTGCGGCAACTGCGAAGAGTTCCATCCCGATGAGCTTTGCCGCTCGGCCTGTAAATTCTTGATGGACTCCTAGGGTCGGCCGCCATTCCACCAACCTGTGCCACAGTGACCACACATGTTGCGGCATCCAAAACCCGAATGCGATCGCAAAAAATGCCAGGTGACGAAGGTGCCCGATGGCCTGAACCGCGATCAAAGCCAGTACAACAATTTGAACCCAGTCACGTTTGAATCGCGTCAGACAGACACCCGCGATCGACAAGATCGACAACGCTAGAAACGGAAACAAGACGCCTCCGCCATCAAGAATGTTGGCCCATTCCGAAACTTCAGGCCGAGGCTGACTGAGCGAAACGATCATCCAATACGGCAGTTCCCAGCCATACGGGTTTATAAGAACAGACAGGATCGCCGCGACTCCAAGCACAGCGAAATGCAGAATTATTCCAGTTGCCTCACGACGCTGATGCCACGACAACTCAATGCCGCGCAGACCCAGCACCGCGATGAAAACACAAAGTCCGGCAGCAAATCCACCATGTGCGTTCGTCCACGCGATCAATATCGGTATACACAGCCACAGCCATTTTGTCTGCACGGTCTTAGAAATCGCCCAGGCTCGAAACGCACGATCGAATGCAA
>JBDNFT010000052.1:0-1978 GCA_041689695.1 Planctomycetaceae bacterium
ACACGATTTTGGGCTCGCTTGTGCGCTGCCTTAATCCAGCACTGGTTGACGGTGGCCGCGACATGGTCGCCTGCGCTCAGTGTGAGTCTTGCCAAGACTGCGAAACTAGTACGCCAGATCGCCAGTGAGATAGCGAGCTTGCTGTCCTCTGGGGGAGACTTGACCATCCTGCTTGAACGATTTTGTCGCCAGGCTCGCGCTGGCTGCCGACTCACGAAACGAAACGAAAAACGGCTCCAGGGACTTTGCAACTGCTCCGCGATCCGGAATTACTCGAGTATTGCTTAACTTGATGCGTATGGGGGTCTTTCATGCGGTTCCCTTCCTGAAAAGGCGATTGCTATGTCGCTTGAGAACGCAGGCGGGGGAACGATGCTGCCACGTTCGACCGCGTGTTGCTCCGAAAGGAAGTAGCTGAAACGGCAGTTCTGTCGGATGCGAGACATGTTCGCCGACCGGATTCATCGTCGTAGTCCGACGCCACAATTGCGGCAGGAAAATGGACTCAGTTCCTTCCCCAGCCATTTATTGCAACACGGGCATCGCCAGTTCAGCAATGAGAAGATCACTGCGAAGGCAACGTAACTGATCGCCACGATTGCAAAAGTACCAGCCACTGCATTGTTGAGTTGTTGCGGGAATTGGTTGAACCATACGATGACTCCAATGAATGGAAGTCCAAACCACAGGATCGCGATCTGGCGACGCTTCTTAGCTCGAAACACCACTGATGGATTGTTGCCCAGAGTCTGCCGTGCCATATTCAACCTCTCCTCGGCTAATAAGACTATTCAATCGTGTTCTCGTGAGCCTGTATTCGACCTGGGGTACCGCAAGTGGTCACTAAGTCTAAACGCATTTTCGGCAGCCTTGCTGCCGTTACCAGAACATCACTGTGGCTGTCGGGGTGTTGCACACATACACGCCACACCGCTTTGCATAAACACCGTTTTCCACGGAGTCCGGCAGAGCCAGCAATGACTTTGTCGTTTCGTTTCTCCCCTGTTCCTCGGAGTCAATGCACATGTACGAAATGGAAAAGATCAATGCCCTGCTGGGATTGTCCAGCAGCGATAGGGCCGTTTTTTTCAAGTGGCTGCCAGTGAGACAAAATGCCTGCAATTCGCAAGATTGTCGCCATGATATTTGAACTGAAGACGGCGGCAATTGGCTGCTTATTGCGTGGTTCGACAAATTCGGGAACAGCAAATACCTGCTTCCTGCCCATCCCGACAAAGGCTTGCTCGAAATGCGGGCCGGTGATCAGGTTACGTTCCGACGTAAAAAAGTTCTGGTCGTTAAGCGGCTGAAACCGTGGCGGACATCAGAATGTAAAGATGAGACTGAATACTCGGAGACCGTGTGTGGAAAAGATTGGGAGGCGGGGAAGTGACTTACGGCCTTCAGTTGTTCGTCGCATGTCGCTTCAATTCAGCGTCACTGCCTTCCACGCTTTGGACGTTGACCAATACGGCTACACTGCCCTGCAAAACAAGCCGCACGGATCAGGTTCTTTCACAGCAAGCTCGCTGAATGTCTCCAGCATGTCGTCGGGACGCATCAGGCGAGCGAAGGCGTTCGACAGTCCGGACGGTTGGCCACGCCTGATAGGTTGGTTGCCGAAACCGCGAACAACGGCCGGCTGGGAACCAATCATTGATGGCTTCACCGTCAAGAATTTGCCGAGTGATTTCAAAGATCTGGCATTCAGTTGCATCCCGCCTGCCGCAAAAATCTCAAATAATCCGTGAACCATTTCGTGTTGCCGTGCGTCTCAAGGGGCAACCAACTGGCGAGAGCCAATTCAATCTCACGAAATTCTGGAGTCTCAGTTCAATGTGTTCCTTACGGTCAAGTCTCATAAGCAAATGCTTGGGTACAGGGCGGTATACCGATCCGTCGGTGCGTTTCAATAACGAAACGTCGCTCCCCACCCAGAGTCTGCGCCTGTGACACCTTGGCCGTATTCGGAGACTAT
>JBDNFT010000053.1:0-2939 GCA_041689695.1 Planctomycetaceae bacterium
CGATTGTCACTGATCGCCACTCGAAACACATACGGAGCCAGATACTTCAGCACCGCGCGACCATCGCTAACGGGTTGCACGTGTACTTCCCACCAGCGACGCCACACGGTCGGATCGACATTCTTTTCCAGATCTGCTGCCCGCAGCGTAAATGTTAAGGTGCATCGTAAATGTTAAGGTGCATGGCACCTGTTGTCACGTTGCACCTGTTGTCACGTTATGAACTGCGTCCTGTTAACGCCTTCCCGAAATAAAGTGCGCTGTGACACTTGCGCAGAAAATTCGTTGGCGTTGATCGACGAACCTGGCGCTTCGGTGGAGCCTGAAAGGCTCGGGCATATCAGCCTGGGGCTAGAGAATCCGCGAATGCGGATGAACGCCGCCCCAGGTTAACTTCCGTGCCTGTCGTCTGATCACAAAACGTTCGCTCGTGCCAGGCAAGCTGGCACGGGACGAGGTTATTTTTCGTCAGATGGCGAATCTGTTTGAGAGTTCACGGCGTCCGTGTCACTCGTACTGGGGCGGATCATTTCGAAGTAGCGGCGAATGGTTTGGCGATGGCCGAGTGGAATGGATTCTGATTCCAGCACCGATTCGCTCATCGCTTCGTACTTGTCGGCGTTTTGGCGATACTGACGAACGGCTTCCTGTTCCTGCTCCTGCCCTTTTTCGGTTTCGACGTCGGAGTCCCCTGTGCCGGAATCTTCGCCCTTAAGATTCATGTCGCTGGCTGTTTTCTGTTTTGCCGTCTTATCGCCGTTTAATTCAGCGCTGCCTTTGCCGGCCTTGGTTCCGCCCTTTTTATTCGACTGTGCTTGAGAGCGGCACTCACCTTCACATTCGCTTTTGCATTCACTCAGGCACTGACACTGCTTCTTGAGCAGATCGGAGAGCTTCTTTTTCTGGCCCTGCTTTTTGCATTCCCCGGCCAGACTCTTCATGCCGTCCTGAAATTTATTTTTGTTGCCGGAGCTGAGACCTTCGGTCGCCTTCTTCAGAGATTCCTTGAGGCCCTGTTTCTGGCTGCCCTCGCTGGCTGCGTTCTGGATCTTTTCAAGCTTTTCGGTGATAGCTTTTTCCGTCTTGCGGTCGAGTTCCGGCATTTCCAGTTTGCTCAGTTCTTCTGCAGCCTTTTCCATTTCACCTTTTGCCAGAGCTTGTCCAGCCGCCGCCATCGCTTCTGCAAGTGACAGCGCGTCGCCGACTTCCTGCAATTCGGCTTCAACTGATGCTTCGCTGACCTGCTTCTGCATTTCCTGCAAGGCGGCTTCCATTTCGGACAGTTTGGCCAATGCTTCTTTCGGATCCAGTCCAGGTTCTTTGAGTTCCGTCAACTGCTTTGCCAGCTCCTTCAACATCTTTTCGAGTTCCGGATTATTCACTTCCTGCTGGAACTGTTCCAATTCCTCCAGGCCATCAGCGGCGCGATCTGCCTGCGTGGCGACAACGGTATTGATTTCGGTCGCTGCCGAAACACGTTCTGGTTGTCCGGCGAAGAATGACAACACACACGCAAACACTGCCATCAGAATTCCCCAGCCCCATGACTTGGGAGCACTGATTGGCGCGACCTTCAGAGGATCAATCGACTGCAAATGGCTTTCGGCGTCTTCCACTTGCAAGCGCCGCAAGGCAGAATCGCCGGATGTTGCTGACAGAAACTGCATGGCAGTCTGCGTCCGATCCTTGAGATCACACTTATTGTCAATTGTACGGGCGGCGAGCTGCAGCGAGGTGGCTTTCACCACTGCAACGCAAACGGCGGCAATCACCGGTGCGAATACTGCTGCCACAACCCACATCCATGAGAACGCACCCTGAGTCAGAATGCGTGTTACCGCCGCGAAGGTTCCGATCGCTCCGCCAGCCAACAATCCAGCCGAAACGCACTGCCATAGCCACTGTCGTTGCTGACGAATTTGTACTTCCCGAACGCGATGTGTGATAGTTTGCATAGCGATGATCCTGTCGACAATGTCGATTTCTGGAAATGCGTGCCGTTATCGAGTCTTGATGCTACCGTTCCGGCACCGATTTTGACAGAGATATTCAGGCGATATTATGCGGACTTAAGCAAACAAATCTCGCAATGTCGCTGGTTTCTGTGCGTGGAGCAGTTGACAAATGCACGAGCCTCGATCTGTTACGGCTCCATCATCGCACCGTGTTCTCTGATTCTGAATCTGATCCGGACTCAGCGGGCAGTACGGACATGTCGCTGGCGGCAACACCGTCCATCGTCATCAAGTCGTCAACCTGCAGAAGTTCTGCGAGATCCACTGTCGCCGTCCAGACATCGTTCAATGATTGCAGATAGCTTGTGACAACTGAGGCCAGTGTCTGCTGAGCAACCACAACCTGTGCGAAGTCGATGGATTTGCCGTCGATCAGAAATCGATCATAAACACCGCGATAGACTCGAACCTGGTCCGGCAACAATTCGGTTCGATAGCTTTCGGAATTCGTTCGACTGGACGTGAATCGGTTGTATGCGTCTGCCAGGCTGGACATCAATTTATTGTTCGTGTCATTCAGGTTCTGTTCAGCCCGCACCAGATCGGCATGTGCCGATGAGATGTTTCCCTGATTGCGATTGAAAACAGGAACTGGTGCCGATACCTGCACGTTGGTGGAAGAGTTATTCAGTGGTGTTGTGTCATCATGCTGAAAGGCAGCGTACACCGTGAGGTTTGGAATCGGCTGCACCTGGGGTGCGCGACAAATAGCAATCTGCCCCAAAAAATTTTAGGTGAGTTCTATTCCGGAAGGGGGGCGCATCGTTTGACCCGACTCGGAGAGGAGGCTTTCTCACGGCTGCACTTTGTGCAGCCGTCCTCCTCTCCGAGTCGGGTCAAACGAAGTCTTCCGCTGACAACAAAACCCTCCTCTGAAAAATCTCCGAATTTCCTCGAAACTACTATTTGTCGCGCACCTCAGGC
>JBDNFT010000054.1:0-5767 GCA_041689695.1 Planctomycetaceae bacterium
CCGTGCTGGTCAACATCTTTGGCGGCATTATGAAGTGCGACATTATTGTGTCGGCGTTGCTGAGCGCCTACGAAAAGGTGGGCTTCAATGTTCCGCTGGTCGTTCGACTCGAAGGCACCAACGTCGAAAAAGCCCGCGAAATGCTGAAAGCCAGCGGTCGCGATATTATCTCGGCGACGGACCTGACAGACGCTGCTCAAAAGGTTGTCAAATCGCTGGGTGCATAGGCGGCCAAAATTTCAAATTTGAAATCTGAAATCTCTAATTCCAAACTGTGAATTCAATCCGATGAGTATTCTCATTTCCAAATCCACTCGCGTGATCACTCAGGGGATCACCGGCAATTCAGGTCTTTTCCACAGCCAGCAATGCCGTGCTTATGCAGCGGAGTGTCAGCCGGGTGTGGATGTCTTCGTTGGGGGCGTTACGCCAGGCAAAGGCGGCACGACTGTCGATGGCTTTCCAGTCTTCAATTCCGTGATTGAAGCTCGCGAAAAGACCGGGGCAAACACGTCGATGGTATTTGTGCCACCGCCATTTTGTGCCGATGCGATTCTGGAAGCAGCCGATGCAGGAATGGACCTGATCATCGCGATTACAGAAGGCATTCCAGTCATGGACATGCTGCGAGTCAAACGCGGCCTGGAAAATTCAAAGTCGCGACTCATCGGTCCGAACTGTCCTGGCGTGATTACACCAGGCATTGCCAAGATCGGGATCATGCCTGGCTACATTCACACACCGGGAACAATTGGCATCATCAGCAAGAGCGGTACGTTGACCTATGAAGCCGCATGGCAATTGGGCCGCGTCGGTCTGGGACAAAGCACAGCGGTTGGAATCGGCGGCGACCCAATCAACGGCACAGACTACATCGAATTGCTCGAAATGTTCCAGAATGATCCTGGCACTGAAGGCATCCTGATGATCGGTGAAATCGGCGGCAGTGCAGAACAGTTGGCGGCTGATTACATTAAGTCTCACGTCAAGAAACCCATTGCTGGTTTCATTGCCGGCCAGACGGCTCCTCCTGGAAAACGCATGGGCCACGCCGGTGCGATTATCTCCGGTGGTGGCGGCGGTGCTGCTGAGAAAATGGCCGCCCTTCGCGCTGCTGGCGTTATCGTCTCGGACAGCCCCGGTGGAATGGGCGATGCGATGAAGCAAGCGATGAAGAAGTAAACTGGTGCCGATGTTCATTCGCAATCGGGGCTAGGCGAAGCGCGGCAAATGAAGCCCCCGGTTAGTTTAATAATCAAAATCGTCACATGACTGAATCTTCACCAAGCCAGACTTCTTCCAATCAGTCACCGAATCGCACAGTCCGCACAGGTCCGCGCGAATTGTGGTCGATGGATTCACAACTAAAGGATATTCAACCGGGCAGCGGTGTTGTTATCCATCTGGAAAAAGCATGGGGCGGTTTCCGGCGATGCTGGTTGAAGATGTTTCGTCGTGGTTATGTTGCCCGGATGGCCGCGTGCCGCAAAGGTGACTTTAACCCATGTCCGCACGAAGTTCTGGATCCTCGCGATCTGAAGTTTTATCGGAATCAAGGTGGCTGGTACTGGGATCTCAAAGACGATCCCTTTGCATGGCGTGACCAATTGCCGTTCGCACGAGTCGGCCTGGCAGAATTATTTCTGATGTGTGGTACTGCGATCGTTGCCACTGCGGGATTCGGGTGGCTGGCGAGTCAGTCAGACGGCATGATGCGAATCGTTGCCATTCTGTTAGCCGTCACGGCCGCTGTTATCGGTGGTCTGATTGCCTGGTTCTTCCGCAATCCAACTCGCGTCAGTCCGCCGGAGCCGGGATTGGTGGTATCACCAGCGGATGGAAAGATCGTCGATATCGAAGATATAGCTTTCGACGACTACATCGGCGGACCTGCAAAAAAAATCGGCATCTTCCTGTCGATCTTTAACGTCCACATCAATCGCGCGCCGATCGCCGGGCGAGTTGTCGGATTGCGATATCGACCGGGAAAATATCTCAATGCGTTACGTCCTGAGTCGGCTCGGGAAAACGAACAATTGGCCGTGATGATGGAGGAAAATCAGGCACCGTTTCGCGGGATGGTGGTGCGACAAATCACCGGTGCGATTGCTCGCAGGATCGTCTGTTGGCTGAAACCAGGTGACGAATTGTCTCGTGGCGAACAGTTTGGGATGATTAAATTGGGTTCGCGGACAGAACTTGTGCTTCCGGCGGAGGAAGGTCTTGAAATCCGTGTGCGACTTGGGGATAAAGTCATCGCTGGAACCAGCGTGCTCGCCGCGTACGCAACCGGAAAATAGTTTGATCCCGGCAAGTGCGGGGTTCGAACATCAGTACAGCGACTCACGACCGTATTTCACAGAGTTGAGAACAGGCCGACACTTCATGTCCGATATTCACACAGACATCGAGCCCTCAGCTCCGTCGCCTTCGCCGTCTCGCAAGATTCGCCATCGAAAAGTATTCGCGGTTCTTCCAACTCTGCTGACACTCTGCAACGCCGCCTGCGGCTTTGGAGCGATTTCAATTGCAGCAAAAGTCGGCCCTGATCATTTCCAGGGATTAGAGTTGTTTACCGCCGCAAAGTTGATCTTTCTGGCCATGCTCTTCGACGCACTCGACGGCAGCGCGGCACGGCTCACAAATCAAACGTCGAACTTCGGTGCGCAACTCGACAGTCTGTGTGATGCGATCAGCTTCGGAGTGGCTCCTGCATTCATCATGCTACAGCTTGTTCATCCGGATCACCACGGGATGGACACAATCCTGGTTGCTCCGTACAGCTATCTTCCGCAAATTCTGTTGGAGATTCTCCCCAGAATCCTGTGGGCGATTGCTGTTCTGTTTATGTGGTGCGCATTGCTGAGACTTGGTCGATTCAATGTGGAGACCGACGAAGACGATTCGCATGATTCCTTCAGCGGACTCCCATCACCGGCGGCGGCAGGTGTTGTCGCGTCGTTTCCGATCGCAATCCAGCTATTGAGTACAGGAAAAGTGGTTCGATGGTTAAAGCCTGCAGTTGACTATCTGCTGCCAGCTCTGGTGGTTGTCGTGCCATTGATAACGCTGGCGGCAGCACTGCTGATGGTCTCGCGAATTCGTTATGCACATGTGTTCAATCAGATGATTCGAGGCCGACGGAGTCGAAAGCAGATTCTCCAGATCGTGTTTGCGTTGGTGGTGCTGTTAGTTTTTTTCGAATTGGCCATCCCCGTACTTTTCTGTGCTTTTGCATTCGCTGCACCTGTCCGAGCACTTTGGGAACGCTATTATCTGAAGTCGAATAAGAATAAGACAGCACCGCCAGAAGAAACGAAAGCCGTATGAACCTGAAAGACTACATTCGGTCAGTGCCAGATTTTCCAAAGCCCGGCATTATGTTTCGCGATATCACGCCGCTGCTGAAATCAGCACATGCCATGAAGGAAGTCATTCGCCGCCTTGCCGAGCCGTTTCGCGATGCAGGAGTCACTTCTGTTTTGGCCGCTGAAGCTCGTGGTTTTGTGTTCGGTGCACCGCTCGCGATGGAATTGGGAGCTGCATTTGTCCCGGTTCGAAAGCCTGGCAAACTTCCCTGGGAAACCCACAAGTTCAGCTACGACCTTGAATACGGTTCTGATTCGCTGGAGATCCATTGCGACGCCATTGGCCCTGGTGATCGAGTGTTACTCGTCGATGATTTGCTGGCAACGGGTGGCACAATCGAAGCCTGCATGAAGCTGGCTCAGCGTCAAAATGCTGATGTCGTCGGAGCGGCATTTGTGATCGAACTGGCATTTTTGAACGGCCGCAAGCGTCTGAATTCCATTCAAGTGAACAGCTTGATTACTTACAACACGGAGGACGCCGACGAATAGTCGATTGACAAGGCCCCCTGCTGGCTCGCCCAGCAGGAGCCAACGTTTTACAGTTAGCATCATCGTCCCCAAACATCGCCTCCCCGGTTGGCTTGCCCAACCGGAAGGAAAGTTTTTCACCGACGCCAACCCCACTTTACACAAACCAGGACATACGGCCCGCATTTCACCTTCGCTACACCTGGACCGGCTGGCCGACTGGCGGAACGAACTTTCCCTCGCAACCTGACGACGCATTTTTCCGGGAACTCGATAAGGCTTGGACGATCGACAACTTGAAACGCATCTCACTACAGTGGAATCCTGGCGAGATTCAGCATGGGTTCTCAACGATACCAAATGTCTCACCGACATTGTTCGTCGCTCGAGTCAAAGGTCGTCTGCAACATGCACTGCGGCTGACTGGAACTCCTGTAAAATTCAGCCGCAAAGTTGCATTTCGTGCCGTCGGAGAAAATCACACCGCCGACGTGGAAGGCTATATTGCTCAACAGGTCGACAAAGAATAATTCGTTGACCCTCGATTTGCAGCGATGCTCAAGCGGTTTACTGTCATCAATGAAAGCGTCGCGCTGAATCAGCCGAGTGAATCGAACAGCGGTCGATATTGGTACAACCTGCATGTTGTTCTGGTTGTTACCGATCGTGCTCGAATTCGCAATGAAGCCGATTTCGCCAAGCTTGATCGAGCCCTTGTTGCAACGGCAACAAAGCATGACTATCAACTGGCTGCTCGCGCATGGATGCCCGATCATGTTCACATGGCACTGCGCGGCAACATTGCCGAAAGTCCTGAGGAGATCGCGTTGGCTTTCATGAATAACACAGCCTTTGCGATGGGACAGAATGCCATCTGGGAGCACGGGTTTTATGCAGGGACGTTCAGCGAGTACGACGTTCGGGCCTTGCGTGGTCGGGTTTGAAACTTCGCTTCCTGCCGGTCGAGCCGGCACGGGGAGCCGGTTGATTCGGGTGCGTTTTCTAACTTCAAAACTTACGCTCATGTCGGGCAAGCCAACATGGGGCGAAGAGCAATTTCGATCCCGTCAAAGGCCCCCTGCTGGCTCGCCCAGCAGGAGCCAACGTTTTACAGTTAACACCGCCGCCCTCAAACATCACCTCCCCGGTTGGCTTGCCCAACTGGAAGGAAAGTTTTTCTACGGTTGTGTCTGCAAGCCACGTTGCTTGTCCTTGCGGCTCTGTTGCATTTCCCAGTAGATAAGACCCTTGCCCGGTAGAACGGGTGGTCGTGACTGAGGGACTTCAACTTCCATTTCGGTCACTTCTTTACTGGGTTTCAGGAAATCTTCCAGAGTGTCGAATTCCATCGACGGAGCTGTTACGACGGTCCCAGAACCAGCATCATCGACGGAAAGATCACGGCTTTTGAATGTTCGGACGATACGGAGTACAAGCAGGATGCTGTTCTCGCCGTCCGGGATTCGGGTTGACAAATCTGATTCAGCGAGAATTACAGTCCGCGTGGATGATGAAGTCGGATTGTCGGCTTCGCTGTCCGGCAGATAGACAACCTTGGTCACGACGTGGTCCCAAGCCGCGCGAATATCTTCTTCGGTGATTGCGAGCGAGATCGATTGTTCTTTGAGAAACTTCGCGGACTTCGGAGTGCTCGGATAGACGTCGAGCCAACCGCGCAGCACGGCGTCCTTCAAGATTGGTTGATATCTCAAAAACAGTGCTACTCGATGCGTTTTCCTGGGCTCAAGACGAACACCGAACTTTGATAAAGCCGTACCGAGCCCAACGGGCGTGATCACCATTTCCTCTGGTCCGGTGAAAGAAATCCCAGCCAAATGTGGAGAGGTCCGTGCATCCACGGTTTCTTTGTTGTACTGCTGAAGGAAAGCTGTCAGCGAATCGGGATTCGAGGTGGCGGACTCTTCGAG
>JBDNFT010000055.1:0-4778 GCA_041689695.1 Planctomycetaceae bacterium
ATGTTCCTAACGACATGCTGCCGATCGTGCGCGGATTTCGGCGCTTGGGTGAAGAAGCCGTCAAGGAAATTAAAAGGCCCGCATTGCGAATCTATCCCACGATTTCTTTGCTGACAAATTATGACAATCCCGAGGTCATCGCGACAAACGCGCAGCCAGAAGTGACTCTGCAGGGACCACCGATCACAGCAAAGCATTTGAAGGGCAAGTTCGTGATGGAACGTGCCGAAAGCAGATCGACCAACGCAGGCGAGTACTGGGTTTCGAAAGATGTCCCTTTTGGTCTGGCCCGCTGGGTTGTTTCGGTCACGCGTGAGGAGAAAGAATCAACCGCTCCGCGTTCGGAGTTTCGCATCGTCAACATTGTCAGCGAGGATATGAAGCTGAAACGACAACGTTCAAATGTTGAGAGTGAACTTGTGACGCAGTGAGAATTGCGGAAGTTGCACAACCTGGTTTTGAGGGACCGCAATTGAATCGCTTCTCATTTCACGAGACAGATTGCCTTGCCCACGATCTCGCGAAGCTGATGCCGCAGACAACGATCGCCTTCGAAGCTGAGTTCGATGCCGCTCGGTTTGCACCATCTGAATCGCCCACCGCATTTCCGGGAATTGTCCTGCTGTACGATGGTCGGCCTTGCGCAGCGATGGGTTATTCAAGAGAACCATCCTCAACGGTTGTTATTTCTCCACCTATTGTTTTGATTGATGCGACAGACGACATCCGCCGCGATATTTACGGCGTGTTGTTGAGGCGCATGATGCAACGCTCTGTTCAGACTGGGTTTCTGCAGATAAATTTTCTGCAGCACGATTCAAGTGTAGACTCGCTTTTTCTAAGTCTCCTGGCAGAACGAAGCTTCGTCCCAGCGGCCACGATTCTACAGTGGGAGCTTTCAACTTCGCCAGGTTCTGCTGCCCATCAAGCCGACTTGCAAAATTCGAACACGCCAGTTAAGCCGCGTCATGGCGATTGCACTCTTCATCGCTTCGATATCACGAATACAGAGGACGATGAAGTTCACGAAGTACAAACAGCGTTGGACGCAATTCTAAGAAGCAGCGATGACTTACCCAGTCAGCCGCGACCGCGGTCAGATGAGTTGCTGGAGAGGTGGCAGGCTCTTCAAGCCAGTATTTTAATGTGTCGCACCCAAGGCAAAATTGCCGGCATCTTGTCTTACGTAAAATGCATGGCAACGGAGCCTGCCAGGGAAATCCAAAAGGCATGTGCTGCAGAAGCAGTATCCAAATCATACCTCAGCCTTGAATATATTGGCGTGGTCTATGAATTTCGACGCCGACAGCTAGCCTCGTGGCTGATCGGACAGATGCGACTGCTTCACCAAAGCGTCCGCAGTGTGGAATACCGAAGTGTCTCTGATGTCACGGCTGTCAAAGCATTTTCAGATGCTGCAAATTCGCCAGCCACAGCACTCTATGAGAGTCAGGGATTTGTACTGGCCGCAGAAATGCAACTTTGGTGCTGTGAACTCAAGAGCGACCAGAGCGAAAAAATTCTCCCGGCGTGGAGATGAATTTTTCCGAATGTCAAGCTGGCAATGTCCAGATTGCGAGTCTGGAAGCCAGCTAAAAATATCGAGCCCATTTGGTGGCAGATACGGTTTACAGCGGACTCTGATCATATCACACTACGCCTCCTTATTAACGGCAGATAGAATGTAGCGAGCGCGGTTTGTGGTTATGGATACCCATTCTGGCAGAGTGTTGTAGTCGGTTTTGAATTCGATTTCAGGGTTACGCCTAAATCCAGATCCTGAATTCGTGGACGGCGATACAATGTGGTGTGAATATCTCCATCGACGGAAACGGCAAGACTGACATGGATGTGTTTCTAGAAGACGAAAAGGCATCGACGTGCCTGCCACTTGTGACTCGTATCTCAGTTGCATATCCGCTGCATTCCAGGAATTCTCACGAGCTAATTGCTGAGGCGGCCGAACTGAATCGCCGCGGCATTCGGTATGTTTGTGTGCGACGCCAGCAGATCTATTTCATCGGTGAACATGTCATCCACGATATTCTCGCCGATGCCGGTATCAGAGTCAGCTGCGTTGGATTCGCGGGCGGATTTACCGGCTCGCTGGGCATGTCATACGACGCAGCCACCAGCGACGCGCGGCGTTCGATTGATATTGCTGCTGATCTGGGAGCGCGATCCGTTGTAATTGTTCCCGGCGAGCAGGGGAATCATACCTACCGTCATGCAGAAAAAACGATTCGCCTGGGCTTGTTAGATGTGGCGCAGCATGCAAGTCAGCTCAATGTGAGGCTGCTGATTCCAACGGCTACGGTACTTATCAGTGCGAATGATTGTTTTCGCCCAAAGCAGTGCCCATTGAGCTGGCTCGACGGCATGGGTAATCCACTGATTCGGCCGCTGATCGTGGTCCGTGGCAAAAGTTTCGCTTGTCGAATGCCGGAAGGATGGCGCGAGAGTCTGGCCGCTGGCGGCAGCTTACGAATCTGCCACCGCTGCGAATGCTACGACGTTAATGCCCAAATAGTGGCTCGCGTCCTGCTGTACATCGCTCGGAACGGCGGCATGACTGATTTCGACAAGCTGGTGTAGCGCTTCTTCTAATGCGTTGTGGGTCCATCGCCAGCAGTTGCTCCTGCCATCGCGACCGGTGGTGAGGAGTCCTTGATCTCTTTGGGCTTATTGATCATGACAAGCACCATTCCGGCAGTCGCAATCAGCAGTCCGATATAAAACGAGGGACTGAGAGATTCAAATTTCTTGCCGTGCGCAAAGATCGTCACAGAAACGATCGTATTTATGATCGGCGCGCCAGCAAAGACCATGGGAGCCACAAGAAATGCGGCAGTCGCGCCGGCCTCCTTCACGGCGAAAATAACGCACAGCGCTCCGGCAGCTCCAGCCACACCAGCCAGAATTCCATAGGTGATACTCGACCTTGCCCAGTTCAATTTTGCGGGATCTTTTGCTGTCGGATCACCTTTGTAAAAGATGAAGAAGCTGGGAATCAATACTGCCACCAGAAAGTAAGCGATCCCGACCATTAAGAACGCACGCAGGTTACTGCCAAATTTGTTCGTGGCATCATGCACAAGTGGAACATAAACGCCCCATGACAGAGCAGCTCCAGCGACAAAGGCGAGGACAGTCCACTTGATATTCATAATGTTGGCTTTCGATATGGTTTTGCGATTAAAGTAGCCGTCACCCTTTTAGTGACGAATGCCAAAAGGTCGCTGTTGCGGCTTGCGTCACACGGAGGGTGACGTCTACTTTGCAAACGCGGACTGAGTATTGTAGAGCTCAGGTGCCGTTTGAGAATCCAATCGCGGCCTTGATCGTCATTTCCGAGATTTACGGCTCAATAGAATCAGCGGGCACGTCCTGAATCGCTGCTGGCTTTGCAAAAAACCACTGCTGAGCAAAATACCATGTCGTCAATGCCAGGCCGATGCCAATGACGATTCTCCGAACGAGCCTACGATCCAGCTTGCGCGCCAGACTGGCCCCCAGCCAACCTCCAATCGACGCTGAAACCAACATCGGCATCGCCAGTTGCCAATGGACATTGCCAGAGACGACAAAGACAACCACGGCGATGCCGTTAATCATCCCGGCCAGAATCGTCTTCATGCCGTTGACATGATGAATATTGCCGAGATTCAGCAGACTCAGCGTGCTCAGCATCAGGATTCCAAGCCCCGCGCCAAAGTAGCCGCCGTACAAACCAATCAGCAGTTGAAATCCGAACACCAGCCACAAGTACTTACGGCTTGGTGCGGCACCAGACAAATCATCGGTTTCATTCAACTCCTTCAACTTCGCGGCTGGAATCAGTCGCGGCTGCAGAATAAACAACGCCGTCGCGAGTCCGATTAACCACGGGATCATGGCCTTGAACGACGATTCCGGCGCAACGACGACGATCCAAGAACCAGCAACGCCGCCAATCAGACTCGGCACAGCCAGCCAGCGCACCCATGACCACAACTCACGCAACTCACGACGATAGGCCCATGATCCGGATAAAGCTCCTGGGCACAATGAAACTGTATTCGTCGCATTGGCAATGATGGATGCGTTTGGCGTTCCGCCAAGAATCCAGAGCAATGCAGGAAAAGTCAGCAACGTACCGCCGCCCGCCACGGAATTGATCGCCCCTGCGATCAGCGCCGCTGGACACAGAATGAGATAAGCCTGCCAAAGTTCCATCGACATCTTTAAGTCGCCATATTCATGTGAATGCAAATATCCATCGCGTAGGAGTTTTATCAGAGTAAGTGATCGACGACAGCAACTTGTTTCGTATCGATCACATATAATCATGAATCTGACAGTTACGCTGATTTCGATCATTCGCAGACAGCAAACTTGGTTAGGAGACCCAATCAGGAAAGCGCATCGGCGTGATCTTCGCCGACGTGTTGTCCAGATTGTCGCCCGACTTGCAATTTTGCGCCAGATCAACGGCGAATTTCCGGCAGAATTGGAATCCGTATTGACGGCTGACGGGTTCTCGCAAGCCACTGAGGAACTTCTCAAAGATCCATTCACAGATGGTGAACTTGCCTATGAATCCAGCGGCGATGCATTCATTCTTTCTTCCGTCGGCCCCAACATGGTCCAGAACGAAAGCGGAATTGAGGAAACCTCAACCAGCGACGTGGACTTCGATCCGCAGGGTTCCGACGACGATCACATCTGGCGTTGGCCGCCGCGTGAATAGCAGTTTGAAACTGTTCATTTCTGTAGCCATCACGCTCCGCCGTGATGAG
>JBDNFT010000056.1:0-9405 GCA_041689695.1 Planctomycetaceae bacterium
ATCTGATCGGTTCTACTATCGTCGGCCAATGACTTTAATTACGGCCATCAGTCTACTGACGACCATGACTATGCTTTCGCGAGGCTGCGTCTTTGGTGTTGTCGTGCAGATTATTATGTTCTTCGCCAATCTGTTTGCGGTCTGCATGCTGTGTCACGGGGAACTTGTTCGCTTGAAGCCCAGCCCGAAATATCTCACTTCGTTTTACCTGACAATGTCGGCGGGCGGTGCTGCAGGAGGCGTGGCCGTCGGGCTGCTGGCTCCGTTTGTTTTCGATGGCTATTTTGAACTGCCATTGGCGATTTTGGCGTGCTTGCTGGTGTGCATTGGAACGTATCTCCGCGCCGACAAACAGTTTGAATTGCGAGTGCCTCAAGCGACAACACTCAACCTTGGCTTAACACTCGTGAGTGTATTTTTCCTCTACTTTGCATTCTTCACTCAACATTCAGACTATGTAAAAGACGTGGAACGAAATTTCTACGGCGTGTTGCGTGTTGAAGATGACGTATTGGAATCTAATTCCCGCCCAATGCGTGACATGGTTCATGGACGCGTCGTTCACGGTCGGCAGTTTACGGACGATGCTGGTCGTCGCGAACCATCAACATACTATTCGTATTCATCAGGAATCGGCAAAGCATTGCTGGCTGGCAATGACAGCAAACCACGTCGAATCGGAGTTGTGGGATTGGGTGCAGGAACGTTGGCCGTGTATGGCCGTACCGGCGATGACATGCGATTTTATGAAATCAATCCGAATGTGATTGAACTGGCTCAAAAACATTTCACCTTTATGCAGGACTCACTGGCCACGGTTGACGTCGTGCCCGGCGACGCTCGACTTGTGCTTGAACGCCAGGCAGATCAACATTTTGACATGCTGGTGCTGGACGCATTTTCCGGGGACGCAATTCCCGTTCATCTGCTGACATCAGAAGCCATGCAAATTTATACGCGGCATCTCAATAAAAACGGCATGCTTGCTGTGCATATTTCGAATTCGTATTTTGATCTTGAACCTGTAGTCAGGGCGCTGGCTGTGGAGTCGGGCCTCGACGCTCGCGTGCAGATCTGTGATCGCGGAGCAGATTCCGGCGTCGCGTTTGATTCTGTCTGGATGCTTTTATCGCGTGATGCAAGCTCATTGGACGTCGTTTGTGGTCCGGATGCGCCAAACACTGAACATCGTGTCGTTTACTGGACGGATGACCGCAACAATCTGCTGAATGTTCTGCGTTAAAAAAACAGTCCCGAAAAGTACGTCAGGCTTTCCAGCATGACACGCAAAAGCACGATTCAGCGTAGAACGAGCAGGGCTTTCAGGGGGATTCGAATTGAGTTAAACTGAAATCAGCCTGAGAATGCCGTCGTGCATTGTCTTGCGAATTCCCTGGTTAATTACCTGGTCGGAATCCGGTTACAGTCCCGACGAGCAAAACCGGCAGCGTCTTATGTCTCTTGGTGATGTTCCAGAAATGGACGAATGGTTCCGCTCGTTTCACTTATTCTCGAATTGATTGGGAACAGAGCGTGGTTTTCTGGTGGAGACGTAAAGTGTGGATTGCGTTCGCAATTGTGATGCTCATCTCATTGGCAGGGATGGCCGTTATGCTT
The DNA here is from genome assembly GCA_041689695.1 of Planctomycetaceae bacterium. GTDB lineage: Bacteria > Planctomycetota > Planctomycetia > Planctomycetales > Planctomycetaceae > SXXK01. The sequence goes on from JBDNFT010000056.1 coordinate 1,618, forward strand.
TTGCTGAGCCTTACTGCCTCGCCGCCGCTTGATTTAGGCATCCGCGATGGACGTTTCGCGAGTTGTCCGGATTCACCAAACTGTGTTTCAACGCAGGCCGAAGATCATGATCACTGGATTGCGCCGTTGACAGTTCAACAACATTCTTACGGTGAAATTAATGTGCTGGAAGCCATCGTGTTGCAGATGCCGCGGACTAAGATTATTGAGAAGACGACGATCTACCTGCGTGTAGAATTTCGAAGTGCGATATTCCGATTTGTCGATGATGTTGAGTTCTACATGGAGCCTGAATCCAGCCAGATTCATTTCCGTTCTGCTTCGCGTGTGGGCCGTTCAGACTTAGGAGTCAACCGGGCTCGTATGGAACAGATTCGCGATTTGTTTCAGACGGCGCAGAATGCAACAGGAGCTTCCACGAACCTGCTAAGTCCTTCTGGAAAGCTTCAGCCGGCCCGCTGACGGATCATTTCGCGCAGCATCAACGCCGCCGTTTCTGGCGCGACGGTGGCGATATTCACATCAGTCATTAGCTCCCATCCGGCGATGCGACCCGTGCGAGGCAATACATCCAGATACCACGAAAAAGCTGGCGGCTGATCTATCCGAGCGTGCGACAACGTGACATTGAAGGAGAACGGCCCTGACAGAATCTGTTCAAGATTGTTCAGCGCGGCTTTCAGTTCAACGGCAAGATCCAGCAGCATTGCATCTGACGCACCAGCCAGCGACGCGGGCGTTGGAGCGATCGGCTGAAAACGAATCTGGAAAGATGTTCTCGACGCAAATGGACAGTAGATTCCAAAGAACGAAGTCTTTGCAATGAAACGAACACCCTGGGAACATTCCGCGAGCCACAGATCCTGTACCAGATCACGTCCTGTTGCCAACCGATGTTGCTTGGCTCGGTCATGCCGCGCGAAATCCTGTGGAGTCAGTTCTGTTGTTGCAACAATCTGCGAATGACAGTGAGCCAGCGAAGCACCGGCGCTGAATCCTTCGTTGCGAAAGACGGCGACGTTGCAAATTGAAGGAGTTGTCATCAACTGCTGCATCCGAGTTCGCCAGGCGATGAATGTTTGCTGGATTTCCGTGACGGACAATTCCACCATTCTGCCACGATTGTCGGGGCATTCGATTACGACATCATGGATTCCGTACGCAGGCCGACTCGGGAAAAATTCGCGTTCTTCGGCGACGTCTGCTTCCGCGATTCCATCGACCTTCTTTTCCTGCATTGATACCCGAAACGTCGATTTCGATTCTACAGATGGATAGCGATTCGGCACGACGCGCAGAATCCAGCCGGGGCCGTTTGGGGCGGAATTGTTTGGACGGATCGCGAATCGTTCGTCGGGAGTATCGTGTTCGTTGCCTTCTGCAAATGGATCAACCAGTTTATCTAACAGGGGATCGCGCAGAGACGACGACGGTCGTTGCGAACGTCGTGGAGCGACGATGACTTGTTGGCCCGTCAGGACATCAGTGCGGAATTCAGGACCAGAAATTGCCATTGCTTTGGAATCGTAACAAACAGATTTTTGTGAAATAATAAATTCTCGTTCCGGGGCTCCAGCCCTGGAACGCAATGTACAGCAGGCTCCTGCCTCCACTGAATCTGCGTAATTGGAATCCCGGGAGGCAGGAGCCTCCCAAGCAGTGTGTTCCGAGGCTGGAGCCTCGGAGCAAGGACGATCTGGGAAGACCATCCTGCTTTCTGGCGCTCTGGCATCCTGCTATGCTGAGTACTTCGAAACAGATCTATTGTATATGGTGACGTTGATTTCACGAGGAGCAATTCGACGATGATCAGATTCAGTGCATTTATGGTTTTGGCAATTGTCAGCCTTACGGTTTCAGCAGACGACAATTTTCCGACGTTCGAAGCGAAAGTCATTGATGACAACGTCGGCAAAGTCTGTTACGCCGTGACTGTCGCCGATGTTGACAATGACGGAGATTCCGACATCGTCGCGTTGACTGAGAATCGAGTTGTCTGGTACGAGCAACCTTCCTGGACCGCGCATGTGATTCTCAAGGACCAGACACCGCTCGACAACGTGTGCATCGCGCCGTATGACATTGATGGCGATGGACTTGTCGATTTTGCAATCGGGGCTGGATGGACGAAGACCGGAACTCTGCACTGGATTCATCGCGGCAGCGATCCTAAAGGACTTTGGACTGTTGATGCCATTGGTGAAGAAACAAACGTGCATCGCATGCGTTGGGCGGATGTCCTGGGGAAGGGTAAGCCACAACTTGTGATTTCGCCGTTGAATGCGAGTACGGGCAACGGTGTTCGGCTATTGGCATTTGAGATTCCGGAAAGCCCTGCGACAAGTCGCTGGACCAGCACCGTTCTGGATTCGGAACTCAATCGCATGCACAATCACTGGCATATCGATTTCGACGGAAACAATTCGATCGACACCATCACCGCCAGTCGCGAAGGCTTGTCGCTGATTCGACGAACCGAATCTGGCTGGCAGCGCGAACATTTAGCAGACGGCGTAACGGGCGCTGACGATCCCAATCTCAACGGTGCTGGCGAAGTGAAAGTCGGGCGACTTGCTGGAGGCGGTCGCTTTCTCACATCTGTGGAACCGATGCACGGGACTCAACTGGCCGTCTATTTACAATCCGCAGCCGGTGCGCCGTGGAAGCGACACGTGATCGATAGCGGATTCGTTCGTGGTCACGCGCTGTGGACTGCGGACTTCGACGGTGACGGAACCGACGAAATCGCGTTCGGACACAGCGACACGCCAGAGAAGTTTGGCGTCAACGTGTATCATGCATCCAACTCGAACGGCTCGGAATGGAAGAAGCAGATTCTTGATGAAGGTGGAATCGCCACCGAAGATCTGGTCGTCGCCGATGTGACGGGTGACGGCCGACTTGACATTGTGGCCGGTGGTCGTGCGACGCATAACGTGAAACTGTATGTCAACCGATAGCGTTGGAATACAGGGTTTAGGCTGCGACCGCGCAGTCGTCATGGTTGGCGTATGTTCAGAGAAGCACAGAATCGCCGTAGTCTCAGCAGCCTAAAGGCTGGACGCCAACAAAGGCTGCGGGGCAAATCGGGCGAGTGCCAGTTGAATAATTCGTTCTGCCGCCCGCCCGTCTCCGTACGGATTCACATCAACCTGCATGGCAGCATAGGCGTCGCGATTTGTAAGCAGTTCACGAACTTCATTCACAACTCGATCCGGGTCGGTACCAACCAGCTTCGTGGCACCTACGGAAAGTGCTTCCGGACGTTCGGTTGTTTCGCGAGTCACCAGAACGGGTTTGCGCAGCGATGGTGCTTCCTCCTGCACGCCGCCGGAATCGCTCAGAATCAGCGTGGCCTGATCCATGAGCCAGATGAACTCGGGATATTCAGCGGGTGGAATGAGATGCACGTTGCTGCGATTTGAAAGTATCTCATGCACTGGCCCTCGAATGTTGGGATTCAGGTGTACGGGATACACGAACTGCACTTTTGGAAACATGTCGGCAAGTCGGCCGATCGCCGTACACAGATTGCGAATGCCATCGCCATGATTTTCGCGTCGATGAGCAGTAATCAGCACCATCGGGCGACCGGCGATATCCGGATGCTTTTGCACCCACATGAATGAATTCAGACGTTCCTGCTGTACGGACAACTTGAGAGCGTCGAGCACTGTGTTTCCCGTGACCACGACATCGTCTGGATGATAGTTTTCACGCAGCAGATTCTGTCGCGCTGCTTCCGTTGGCGCACAGTGCAGAGCGGTGGTCAATGAGCAGACTCGACGATTGAATTCTTCGGGAAACGGTGAATCAATGCTGTCTGTTCGCAATCCGGCCTCAACATGAATAAACGGAATCCGTGCAAAGAAAGCAGCCATACTCGCGCAGAGTGCGGTCGTGGTATCGCCTTGTCCGACGATGCAGTCGGGTTTGGTTTCTGCAATCGTCGCCGATAGCATCTGCAGGCAACGAGCTGTCAGATCAGACAGTGACTGATTCGGCTGCATCAGATTCAGATCACGATCGACCGGCAATCCAAAATACTTCACGACTTGATCGAGCATCTCACGATGCTGTCCGGTCAGGCACACGATCGGTTTCACTTGTGGATGCCGCTGCGCCGCAAGGACCAGTGGTGCCATTTTGATGGCTTCAGGTCGAGTTCCAAAGACACACAGCATTCGAAGAGGAGACATTGTTGGGAACCTGAGAATAATGGTCTATATTGAAAAAGCGTATCCGAAAAGATGTTTTGCAGTCTCAGGGATCTGCAGCCATCGACAAGTGCGGTGCGTGGGCTTCAACGCGATACAGACGCAGATGCAAAGTGACGAGCACGGGGGTTAACCAGTGCGGCAAGGCTTCGTCGCCATGGTCTGCAATTAATGCATCGAAGAAGGCATTCGACTCCCGAGGCGTGATCGAAGTAAACAGCACGACAAGTTCGATGCCCTGCTGTCGCGCCAGTGTCTCGACTTCATCGTTTGACCATTTCCGCGTTGTGTAGACGCTCGCCGTCAGGCCGAGGGCACCTTCGCTGGTGACTTCGGGCAGCATGTGGTCTTCATTCGTAAGAACTCGCTTGCCTTGAATGAGCTGCAAGGCTGAACTGGAATCTTCAGAATTCCAGTTGTGTGCAGTTTGTGGATCCAGAAGATCGGATCGATAAACTGGAGCAGACAAAATATCCCGAACCAGGCCCAGTCGTTCGGGTTGATGTATGACTTCCTGATACACATCGCGCTGCGCGATCAGAGCACCAGCCAGCAGTACTACTGCCGCACTGCCAACGGTGTATCGCCATGTTCTGGATTCCTTGAATCCGTCGCAAGCAAATGCGATGACGTCAGCAGTCGCCAGCAGAATGAACGAAAGCAGAGGCAGGATCATTCGCGGCGAAAGGTTGACCGATGTCGTTTTTTCGAGCCATGTCAGGAGTGCTGTCGTGACGACGATGTAGGCAAAACAAGCCGCGCGACCAATGGAATAGCCAGCCAGTAATCCGGAGAGTGTCTTCCGCTGTCGCACGAGGCTGATCAGCACAAGGGAGCAGCCGACGATGAGTCCGATCGCAAAAAGCAATTCTGCTGGATGGCGGGACTGCAAGTCATTCTGATCCAGTCCAGTGAGTCTCGAAAATGCGTAGTAGACGTTTTCGCAAGTTAGGCGCCAGGGTTTCGTAGTGATCGCCTGGATTCCGCCGCTGATCTCGCCGACGATCATCCGATTTCGAATAAACATCCCACAGACGAGGGCGACAGGAACTGTGAAGAATAACACTCCCTCACGGACGACCTGCTTCCAGTTTCGAAGCACTCCCGGAGCCATCACGAGACCGACGGTCGGCAACCAGAAGACTCCCGCATAGCGCAGTGAACAGGCCATGGCGGCACACAGACCGGCGAACACAAATCGACTGGTCCTGTGATCTTTTGCAAAGAGCAGAATCATGCTGCCAAGCGTGAATGCAACAAACAGGGATTCCGTCTGTTTCTCATGTATGTTGTACCAGTTCATCGGAGCACACTGCCACAACAGGCCCAGAAGCATGGCAGTCATCGGTGTGCGCCCCATTCTTTGCGCCGCAACAAAGATCAGGAGTGGCACACAAAAGAAGCCGCTGAGCGACAGAACTTGTGCGGCTGTTCGCCAGGGAACGCCACGTGAACCAAGTGCCGCGATCATCGACGGATAGCCAAACGGAAAGACCGTCTGTTTTGCTGGCCACGCTTGCTGTTGGTAGTGCTGTTCATAGCAGAGGATATCAGTACTGAAGCCACTGCCGCGCACCAGATTGCGTGCAGAACTTGTGGCGTGTGCGATGTCGGGATGAAGCGTGCGGTCATCATCGTTCTTCCACAGGCAAAACGTCGCCGCCAGCGACAGAATGACTGTCGCAAGAAGGGCGTTTTTATGTGCAGGTGACTGTGTCATAACGATGCAACAATTTGATTAGCGAGGGCCACGGAAGGCTGATGCCGATGCGTTCCTGGCTTTGTCGTGAGTCGTTCTGCTCGAAATCGCTGCCGCATGATCTTTCATCGGAACAATGTCGTAGTGGCGTTTCATCGTGTCGATCATCCACGCGACAAGTTCAACCTTCGGTTCCGCAGGACGACCCATCGCCGGGAAGAACGCAAGGTCACGGTCGTCGTCGCAGCCCATAGAGTCCAGAGGATGCAAAAGCAGCGATGGACCAACGCCCGCCGCTCGACACATGGTCATTGCCATATGCCAGTAGGTCTTTGCCAATGGTTTTGAGAATTGTGCGAGATACAGAATATAGCTGGCGTGGATCGGTGCTTTGAACAACGGCATTGTGGTGACGGGAATTTCGGTCAACTTGCCTTCAGGGAATTCCCATTCGAATGGTTTCAGCGGTCGGAAACCTTCGCTGAAGTTTCCGAAGAGCTGTTTTCGTTCGGCTCGCTGCTCTTTCGTCAGTCGCGTCGACATGAAGTAGTACATGCGCGCGAGTGGGCCGAGGTAGGTCGGGAATGTTGAACAATCATATTTGTAGCCGCGACGAATCATGATCCGCAGGAGCAGATCGCAGAAACTGAAGCCAGGGCCGCGAAAGCCGATCGGACATTGTCCGGTGACTCGTTCGAGGTGTTCTTCTGTCTTTGCGAACTCGCTGACGAGTTCCTGTTCAGAGTAAAGATGCAGCCATGGTTCATGGTTGAATGAATGGTTGCCGATTTCATGTCCAGCGGCGGAGATCGATGCGAGTGCTTCGAAGTTTTCTTCTCGGGCTGCGTCTTGTCCAACGATGAACACGGTCATCTTGAGTTCGCGTTCGTGCAGAACTTTGAGAAATCGTGGCACGACGAGGTCAAGGTACGTGGGATATTGGTCCCAGCCAGCATCGCCGTGAGTTTTCATGTACGACCATTTGTTGTCGAGGTCGAGCGAAAGGCTGGCGATGGGTTTGGTCATGGCGTTTTGGCGACTAGCAGAGAGGGAATAGTAAATCGTTGTGAACTCGTTCCGGGGCTCCAGCCCTGGAACGCACTGTTTCGGAGGCTCCTGCCTTCCCTGCTGCTCGCAAGGCTGGAGCCTTGTGTGCAGTGCGTTCCGAGGCTGGAGCCTCGGAACGAGTGGTTTATCCAACGCCGCATAATTCGACGGCCTGAGAAGGCCGTCCTACGACAGGTAAGTCCTTCAGACCAGCAACGAAGTCATTCGCCAATTTAATGGTCTCGTTGACATTCAATGTGCCGTTCACGATGTGTGACGAGTTCAAGGAATACAGTCCCGGCACCGATGTCACAATCGGTGGCAATCGTTCCGAGTATCCCAGCGTCGGCAGTGCGAAGACATGGCGGACTCGCGAAATGCGAACGGCCTTTACGTCCGTCAGTGACAGCGTCGGATGCATACGTTGCAGGCCGGAAATGAACTCATGTTCGATCTCCGCATCACTGTGATCGAAGAGTTCGTCGTTCGGTGCGACATAGCGAGGAAGATAGACCAAAGCGTTGCCATCCAGTTCCTTCCTGTCGATCAATGCCGTCATTTCAATCACGGCCGTGAACGGATAACCGGGGTCCGTAATGTTTGTGACATAGAACGGCGACAGGCTTTTCTTCAGCAACACGGACGCGCAGACGATGCCGTGATAACGCACACCGTCGAAGAGTGATTTTTCATGCTTCGTCAGGTCAGGACAGAGGCGGCTCATGACCGGTGTTGGCAGCGTTGAGACGACTCGATCAAAGACACGGTCGTGATCGGCAAATTGAACGGTCATGCGTCCATTAATGCCGGTGCGAACACTCTTCG
>JBDNFT010000057.1:0-3330 GCA_041689695.1 Planctomycetaceae bacterium
GACTGACATTCGAGTGTGCTCGCTGCCATGATCACAAGTTCGATCCCCTGACGCACAAAGAGTATTATCAATTCTTCGCGATGTTCCAGAACATCGACGAGGCCGGACTCTATTCATACTTTACTCCGTCTCCGCCGACGCCTGCTTTGACGCTGACGGATATTTCGTCGAAGGGTAAACTCAACGAACTGCAGAAAACAGTAGCCGATCTTGAAGCTGCCGAGAAGACGATTCAAGCGGAGCGTGATGCTGCATTTATCGCCTGGCTGAATGCAAGAGATCTCAATACACCGCTAGCGTTGACCTTGCCAGAACTCGGCCGCTTTCAATTCGAATCGCTCGACAATAGCAAGTTGGAAAATTCAATTTCCGCCGAAACACCAGCCGTTCTAAAGGGCGAAAACAAACTTGTTCCGGGGCACTCCGGCAATGCGGTGGAATTCTCAGGCGATGACTCAGTTGATCTGACGTTTGGTAACTTCAAACGTGAGGAAACATTTTCAGTTTCGTTATGGTTGAAGACTCCGGATGTCAAAGAACGGGCCGTCGTGTTTCATCGCTCACGAGCGTGGACAGACGCTGCCAGCCGCGGCTACGAGCTGTTGATTGAGGACGGCCGATTAAAGTGGTCGTTGATTCACTTTTGGCCAGGTAACGCGATTTCAATTGCCGCAAAGTCTCAGATGCCGGTCAACGAATGGGTACACGTTGTGGTGTCGTCAGATGGCAGCAGCCGAGCCGCTGGACTCACGTTGCGCATCAACGGTGCAATCACCGATGTCGACGTCGTGAAAGACAATCTTACTCGTGAAATCACCGGCGGTGGTGGCGACAACATCGCGCTGGGGGAACGATTTCGCGATCGTGGATTCAGGGGCGGGATGATCGATGACTTTCGAGTCTTCTCGCGGCGACTGAGTGATGTTGAAGCCCTGGCGACGTTCGATGAAGCAGTGGCAAACAGTTTTATGACTTTGCCGGCCGATCAAATCAACGCCAATCAGCGGGCCATGCTCTTTGATCACTTCCTGTCGGCCGTTGATGACGTTTGGACAAAGCATCAGACAGTATTGCAAACGGCTCGCGGAGCGTTGGGACAGTTCAAAGATGGGCTGAAAGAAATCATGGTGATGAGAGAACTACCGCAGCCGAAGAAGGCATATGTTCTGTTTCGCGGCGAGTACACTCAGCGACGCGAAGAAGTGTTTCCGGGGACTCCGGAAGTACTTTCACCATTCCCCACCGATGCGCCAAAGAACCGACTTGGTCTGGCAAAATGGCTGATCGATCCGCAGCATCCACTCACGGCTCGCGTGACCGTGAATCGAGTCTGGCAGAGCATCTTCGGGCGAGGACTCGTGAAAACCTCTGAAGATTTCGGCAGCCAGGGAACTCGCCCGCTGTATCCGGACGTCCTGGATTCGCTCGCGTTGCAACTGATTGAGTCGGGCTGGGATATGAAACAACTTGTGCGGTCGATTGTGTTAACAAAGACCTACCGGCAGCGCAGCATTGCTGATGAAAAGACGATGGTCGATGATCCGGCCAATGACTGGCTGGCTCGAGGTCCTGCATTTCGATTGTCGGCCGAGATGATTCGCGACAATGCGTTGGCTGCTGCGGGATTACTGAAGCAAACCATTGGCGGACCACCGGTCAATCCTTACGAAATGACGGAAGCATTTAAGCCAGCAGCGGCCAGCGAAGGGGACAACGTCTATCGACGCAGCATCTACACAAACTGGCGTCGCACCGGTCCGCCTCCGGCGATGATCGCCTTCGATGCGCCGCGCCGAGCTGTCTGCGCCGCCAAGCGCGAACGGACAGAATCACCATTGCAGGCGCTGGTATTACTCAATGGAATTCAATACGTTGAAGCCGCGCGCGTGCTTGGCGAGACACTGCATCGCGACGCGTCAGGAAATGTCTCAACGATGATTGAGCAGGGCTGCCTGCGATGCCTCAGCCGCAAACCGGACGAGCGAGAAGCACAGATTCTAAGTCAACTGTACAATGAGCAGTTGGAGCATTTTCGCAATCATCCAACGGATGCCGACGAACTGTTGAAAATCGGCCAGGCGCCCCATGACGCGAGCATTCCCGCTATCGAAGCCGCAGCCGCAATGATGTTGGGGCAGGCGCTGTTGAATCATGATGAATGCGTGATGAAGCGATAAATAATTATGTCCGGCATGAGGTTCACTTCAATTCACGCTTCAGCCAATCATACGCTTCTGCGCGGACATCGTCGGGGAAGTCGTGAGCGCAGTTGGGATATTGTGCTGTGATATTGCCCGTCCCGCTGCCGTAGACTTCGAATGCTTTCGTGGCTTCAGCCACAACTTTGCGCACACCGGCGTTGTCAAAGTTGTCGTCGCCGGTTGGAGCGTTGATGAAGATGGAACGAGGAGCGATCGCGGCGAGGACTTCCTGAAAGTCGAATGAGACTTTGTCCGGGCTGTTGGCGTAGATGTCTCGAATTCGCGGCATGTAGCGATCACTGGTCCAGCCAGCAAGGTTGCCTTTGTAGTAATCGTGAAACGCGGTAAATCCGCAACTAGTCACAACCGCACGGATGCGGCCATCAAAGGCGGCGGTGAACAGGGTGTTGTGTCCACCAAGTGAATGTCCGATGCACCCTATGCGATTGGGATCGACAACCGGCATTGATTCGAGAACGTCGATTGCGCGGATGTTGTTCCAGATGGCCTTCATCGATCCGCTGGCGTAGTGTTTGCCTTGAATCTTAAAGTCGTAAGGATATTCGCCGAACGATGGATAGTCCGGCACCAGACACACGAAGCCTGCTTTTGCCAGTTCGTGCGCGTAGTGCAGGTTTTCAAGTCCGCCGAGTCCCGCAGGTTCGTCTTTGCCGATGTTGTTTGTCTGATGCAGACACAGCACCGCTGGTCCCTTTGTTTTTTGCTCAGCAGGAATCAGCAGCCACGCGGGAACTCGATCACCACGTTCCACTGCGAACGAAATCTTCTGACGCACGTAACCATCGGCGGCCTCCGTCGAAACGATCTGAATATCGAGCGGCACGCGGCGATCAGGTGTCGGCAGCTCGCCCATCCCGAGACTCATCCCCTGAAGAATCTGCTGACGACGCAACCCCATTTGGAACGGCGTCGTGATTGGCTGCAAGTTGCCGTCGTCATCCCGGAGAACCATCACGTTTTCGTGATCGTAGTCGTCGGCTTTGACAATGCTTTTCGATGCATTCGACTTCACGTCGCCCGCTGCGACTCGCAGATTTTCGAGAACATACAGACCGCTGCGGCCCGGACAGATGAGATCCAGATCACCATCCGCATCAAGGTCTGCGAC
>JBDNFT010000058.1:0-6614 GCA_041689695.1 Planctomycetaceae bacterium
AGAAACATTGAACCTGTTTCGCATGCTGAGACACGCCGTGCAGCGATTCGGACCGGATTGTCTGGGTGGTCACGTCATCAGCATGACTCGCTGGCCGTCCGATCTGCTGACGGTGTTATGGTTATGGCGTCGAGCATGCGCGGAAGCCGCGTCTTCCGAAAACGATGCCGTTGCTTCGGAAGCATTCCTTCCCCAGTATTCGCTCAGAATCGTGCCGTTGTTTGAAAAGATCGGCGATCTGAAAGCGGCTCCTGAAGTCATGGCCGAAATTCTGGACACGCCTGTCTACGCCGAGCATCTGGCCGCGCAGCAGAACCGCCAGATTGTGATGGTCGGTTATTCGGACAGCACAAAAGACGGTGGCTATCTGGCCGCATGTTGGGGACTTGATCGAGCTCAGGATTCTCTGCACCAGGTTGCTGCGGCTCACAACGTGCAAATGACATTCTTCCACGGACGCGGTGGTTCATTGGGTCGAGGTGGTGGGCCGGCGGCTCGCAGTATTCTGTCGCTGCCACCGGACGCACTGGGTGGTTCGCTGCGATTGACGGAGCAGGGAGAAGTGCTTGCCGAACGTTACGACGATACTCATGTGGCGTATCGACATCTGGAGCAAGTGACGTTTGCGACGTTGGTAGCCAGCAATATTCCGCGACCAGCAGTGCGCCCGGAGTGGGTGCAACTGATGGAATCTTTGGCGACAGATTCGCTGAAAGTTTATCGTGATCTTGTGGACACGCCAGGCTTCATTGACTTCTTCGGCGAAGCGACGCCCATCGAAGAAATCGAAAACCTTCCAATCGCGTCGCGACCGTCACGTCGCACCGGACAGCGCACTCTGAAAGATCTGCGAGCGATCCCGTGGGTGTTCGCATGGACTCAGAATCGCTGCCTGATTCCCGCATGGTACGGGCTTGGCACCGCGCTGTCGGATGTGAAGTACAATAATCGATCGGACTGGCAAACGCTGCTGGAAATGTATCGTCAGTGGCCCTTCTTTCAGGCGACCATCGACAACGCAGCCACCGCACTGGCCAAGGCCGACAGGTATGTTGGCCAGCGTTATTCCGAATTGTGTACGACTCCGGAAGAACGTCGCCGGATCTGGATGCTGATTGCCAGCGAACGTGACCGCTCACGGCAGGCGATTCTGGACATCGTCGGCGGTTCCGAACTGCTGTCGTCAACGCCGTGGTTTCAGGGTTCCATCGAAGTTCGTAACCCGGATATCGATCCGTTGAATCTGATTCAGATCGAACTATTGCAGCGACGTCGCAAACTGGATGCAACCGATAATACCGACGAACTTCAGCGACTGCGTGATCTACTCAGGCTGTCGGTTCAGGGCGTCGCGGCCGGTATGCGAACGACGGGATAAGGTTGATTGTCTGGAACAAATGGGCATCAACATGCTGTTTGTGGTGGGCGGCGACGGCACTCCGCGTGCCAATCCCGCTGGCCGTTCGAGAACGCAATCAGGTGGACCCCAATGGCGATCTGTGGATGACCGTTCTGCAATCCACCGGTCTGCCTGCCTGCCTTGAGTGATTTGATCTGACTCACGCAGGCGATGCGTGAAATGATCCCCGGCGAGCGGAGTGGCGTGAGCCCTCCGAGACACATGCATGCAACTCGTTGGGCTAAACCCACCCCTCGCCATTTCACATCAGGAGTTTCCGCGTGAAGTAAAACTCAAAGCGGGCGTGTCGATCGTGGTTGAGACCTCTCTGAAACGTTCGTGCAGCCGCGATTGATTGTGAATTCGGGAGTGCGAGGCGATAGAAGTGCGGAGTGCGACCTGCTACAAACTGGGCAGTCATTTTCGACAGGCAAAAGCTTGCTATACCCACGTGACCAGTTTTTCATAGCCTTGAGGCACAATATGCGACTACTCATCACCTTAATCGTCTCCGCGCTGGCGGTTCAAGCAACGGCTCAGGATGAGTTCAAGCATGAACAAAAGATTGTGGCTCTTGTCGAACCCTATTTGACCCATCAGAAAGTCAACGCCATTTCGGTTGGCGTGATTGCAAACGGCAAAACATGGACAAAGAACTTTGGAACTCTGGATGCTGACGGAACTCGTTCACCGAACGAAAAGACGCTTTATGAGATCGGTTCCATTTCAAAAGTGTTTACGTCACTGCTGCTGGCGGAGGCCATTGAATCCGGGCGACTAAAACTGGACGATCCTATCAGTGCCGTCATGCAGGAACTTGCAGATAAGAATCCGACGGTTGGCAATACGATCACGCTCAAACATCTGTCGCACCATGTGTCCGGGCTTCCGGTCATGCCAGATAACATCGCCCCGGCAGATTCTACAAATCCGTTCGACGGATATGATAGCGCGATGCTGACAGAATACATGCTGTCGGCAAGGCCGGAGCGAAAACCAAGTGAGGGCTATGAATATTCGAATCTCGGTGTGGGCCTGCTGGGTGATCTCTTATCGCGACAGGCAGAAGTGAGTTACGAATCGCTTTTAAAGGAAAAGCTGACGGGCCCTTTGAAGATGTCGGATACGACAATCAAACTCAATCCGGAACAACTCAGCCGCTTTGCTCCACCGCACAACGCAGCACTTCTTCCTGACAAGTCATGGGACTTTGATGCGTTGGCCGGATGCGGCGCAATTCGCAGCAACATTGATGACATGCTGCTGTTTGCAGAAGCCTCATTGAATCCACCAGAGAGACCACTGGGAAAAGCGATCGAGCTTGCATGGAAACAGCATAAGGCAGCGAACAAAGGCAACCATGCGATGGGTCTGGGATGGATGATTGCACTGGACGGCTCGACGCGTTGGCATAATGGTCAAACCGGTGGCTATCAGTCCATGATACTTGTCAGCCGACAATCAAAGTGTGCTGTGGTGTTGCTCTGCAATACAGCGGGTTCCGGGACCGACGCGTTGACCGAACAGATCATTCAGACGGTGATGGGCCTGGACGTTCAGCCCAAAACTTTCGATAAGGAATTCAAGGTTGATCCAAAAGTTGCTAAACGGCTGGAAGGCGAATATGAACTGGCACCGGGAATTGTGATTACCGTGCAGGTCAAAGGAGGCCGCATGGTGGCGCAACTGACTGGTCAGCAATTCCTCGCATTGATTCCGAAGAGCGAAACCGAATGGAAGTATCAGTTGGTTGACGCGACTTTGAAATTTGAACTTCCGGAATCGGGCAGCAGTCCCAAAGTCACGCTTCTGCAGGCTGGTCGGGAAATGCCGAGTCCTCGATTGCCGGATTGACAAGGTTCAACGAAGAACGCTGCAAATCCGCGCAGATAGTTAATTTTTTCGGCCTTCCTCAAAAGTCTTCCCGGCTTGTTGAGGAAATCTCACCACGCAATTGTTAGCTTACTACTCTCATCAGAATTCCCTACCCATATTACCCACCATTCGCGACGTTCCTGCGGCGCATGTTTAAAGGTTCCCCCCATGTCCACGGTCGCTACCGAAATGCAGGTCGATGATCAACAGCGCGCCAGGAAGCTGGTTGAAGCCTGCCAAAAGATCCGTGAACAAGTTGGCCGGATCGTTGTTGGACAGGAAGAAGTTGTCGAACAGTTGCTGATTGCGATCCTCGCCCGAGGCCATTGTTTGCTTGAAGGTGTGCCAGGGTTGGCGAAAACCTTGATGGTTCGCTCTCTGGCGGATTCGATGAGCCTGACATTTCATCGAATTCAGTTCACCCCGGACCTGATGCCGGCGGACATCACCGGCACGGACATCATTCAGGAAAACCGCCAGACTGGACACCGCGACATGGTGTTCGAAAAAGGCCCGGTCTTTTCGCAGATGCTGCTGGCCGATGAAATCAATCGAACGCCCCCGAAGACTCAGGCCGCTCTTCTGGAAGCGATGCAGGAACATGAAGTCACCGTCGGTGGGACAACGTATCGTCTCGAAGAACCGTTCTTCGTTTTAGCGACGCAAAACCCGATTGAGCAGGAAGGCACGTATCCTCTGCCGGAAGCTCAGCGCGATCGCTTTTTATTCAACGTGATTGTCGATTATCCGTCACGCGATGAAGAAGGCGAAATCATCGATCGCACAACGTCAACGAAAACCGCAAAACCGGAACCCGTTGTGTCCGGCGCTGATATTATTGAATGCCAGCAGACTGTCAGGCTGGTTCCGCTGCCCGATCACGTGAAAAATTTTGTGCTGGATCTTGTTCGATCTGCGCGACCTAAAGATCCAACGACCGCTCCGTGGGTTCGTGAACTCATCGAATGGGGCCCAGGTCCGCGAGCTTGCCAGCAACTCGTTCTCGCTGCCAAAGCCCGCGCGCTGTTACAAGGTCGATATCATGTGACTCGCGACGACGTCGAAGTTTTGGCTTTGCCCGTTCTGCGTCACCGTATCGTGCCAACATTTAACGCTGAAGCGGAAGGCGTCAGCGTGGATGACCTGATTCGCCGGTTATTGCGTGAGTTGCCGAAAGCATCGAAGCAACTTTTGTAAACGACCAATGTCTAAGTCCAAATGACCAATGAAATCGCAGTAGGGGGTTTTGGTCATTCGGATCGCCGCGTAGGCTTGCCTTCATTGATCATCTTTCACTAAACATTGATCATTCCTTCCCATGTCCGAAGTCCTCTCAGCCCGCGACATTGCTAAATTCTCCAACCTCCAGGTTCTTGCCAAAGGAGTTGTTGAGGGTGTTTGTTCGGGCTTGCACAAGTCGCCGCACAAGGGATTCAGCGTTGAGTTCAAGGAACATCGTTCGTACGTTCCCGGTGACGATATTCGCAAGATTGACTGGAAATTGTTCGGAAAAACCGATCGTCTCTATATTCGTGAGTACGAAGAAGAGACGAACCTGCGATGCACGATTCTACTCGATTCCAGCGGTTCCATGGGGTACAGCGGCTCTCGCAGCAACGGCAGCACGAAGCATGATTACGCTGTTCGCACAGCAGCATGTCTTGCCTATCTCATGCTGCAACAACAGGACAGCGTTGGCCTGGTCACGTTTGACAAACAGGTGCGTCGCTATATCCCGCCGCGCGCGCGGCCAAAACATTTGCAGGCGATTATCAATGAACTCAAAGTTCAGAAGCCGGAATTCGAAACGGCGTTGAGCGATGTGTTTCACGAAATGGTGGTGAAGGTTCATCGTCGCGGTTTGTTGATCATTATTTCGGATCTGTTTGACGATGCCGAAAAACTGATGAAGTCGCTGGCTCATTTTCGGCACGCGAATCATGAGATCATTATCTTCCAGATCTGGGATCCGGATGAGCTGGATTTCCCGTTTCGCCAATGGACTCAGTTCGCGTCATTGGAAGCTGCATCGAATCGACATCTCGTCGATCCCGCACAGATTCGTCGTGCGTATCTTGAGAAGCTCGCTCAGTTTCGTGATCAACTCGCCAGCGGATGCAATCGACATCGCATCAGCCTCGTGCCGATGACCACGGATCAGCCGCACGCCGATGTTCTGGCCGCGTATCTCGCGCTGAGAAGGAGGGGCCGATGAATCCAGCGATGACGTTCCTTAACGGAGCTTTAGCTTTCGGTGCCCTGGCGTTCGCCATTCCGCTGATCATTCACATCCTCAATCGCAGTCGCTTCAAGACGGTCGAATGGGGAGCCATGCATTTGCTGGAATCGGTCATCAAAGTCAATCACAAGCGGTTCCGAATCGATCAACTCATTCTTTTGCTTGTCCGGTGCGCGATTCCGGTGTTGTTGGCGTTGTGTCTGGCGAAGCCGGTGCTGACGGGGGCGAATTTGCTGGAAGGTGATGCGCCGGTATCGTTGGTTGTGCTGCTGGATACAAGTTATTCGATGGACACTGTCGATCCATCCGGTTCGCGATTTGATAGCGCGGTCGATGCGGCTTGTAAGATTATCGGAGCTGCACGAAGAGGGTCAGAGGTCGCCGTTATTCAAACCGGTGGTCGACCGACGCCGCTCTTCGATCAACCTGTGTTTGATCCGGAAGCCGTGGTTCGAAGACTGAAACAAATCCCCGCGGGCTACGGCGCAAGCGACATGCAGGGCTCGCTGGATAAGGCCATCACGACACTCTCCGGAATGAAACACGCGCGGCGGGAACTGATCGTCATCAGCGATTTTCAACCGGCCGATTGGGACGAAGTCGGAGCCAATTCAGCGGAATCCATTCGTCGACAAATCGATGCCATGGAGATCAAGCCGGAACTCACGCTGTTGCCGATTGGGAAACCGGTGAGCGGCAATGTGTCTGTCGACTCGTTGGAATTTCCTCGCCGCGCGCTGGGCGTCGGTCAGCAACTTGCTGTGCGAGCGAACATTAGAAATCACGGCATCGCGGCAATCGACAACGCTCGAGTGATATTCAAAATTGATGGTACCGAATCATCCGTGTCACAAACCGCGTTGGCATCAAACGGAGACACGCAGGTTCTGTTTCCATGTACGTTCGAAAAAGCAGGTTCGCATGTGATGGAAGTAGAAGTCGTCGCGGACGACCCGCTGACCGATGACAATCGCTACGCGGCCGCCGTGACGATCTGGGACAGCATCAACGTCATGCTTGTGGACGGCGATCCCAGCGGTCAGCCGTTGCAGAGCGAAACCGATTACCTGTCGATCGCGTTGACGCCGTTCACGTTCGGAC
>JBDNFT010000059.1:0-3533 GCA_041689695.1 Planctomycetaceae bacterium
GATCACCGAGTTCGCATGCGTGCCAATGCCGAACTCAACCGGCTTCCCGGCAATCTTCATTTCGCCTCCGTCGACGTTTTCATTGATTCCCACATTGCCCCAATCGGCGGAAGCGTTCTTCCATTTCAGATCGGTGAGTTTCAGTTCGCCCTTGGGACCGGTCAGCTTCGGTTCGGCCCAGTCGGCCCAGTCACTTCCATAGCCATTGCCAGCGTCCGTGACGACCAGATACAGGTTCTTCGCACCCTTGATGTCGGCTTCGAGTTTCGCAGCGTGTCCCGGTGTTTCGGTCGTCACAATGGGTGTGGCGGCGATGGGTTTCGCCGCTTGAAATCCAAACGCTGACCCGGCAAAAAACAACATCGGCACGCAGAACATAGAACGAGCGGTGATCACGAGGTGAGTCCTCCAGAGGGATACGGAAAGTATCAGGATTTGGGTCAGGCAGATGACTTTGCGTATGCTCGCTTTAAACTTGGGATTTGACCAGCGAACACAGTACCGCTCCACGAATTGGAACGAAAATTTATGCTTCTGACTATGTTCGTGTGAGCCTTGATGGCATATCGTTCTCAGTAGATGCTTATCTGCCCGAATGTGCTGTGGGGCTTGCTGCAACCAACGATCTGGTATAGTTTGCAGGAAATGGAAATTGAAGACGTTGCACGAACATTGGCTCCCGTCTTTCGGCTAACACCGAAGGTCCGGCCCGGCAGGCTGGGTCTGATTGTCACGCTCTTGCTAATACTCCAACAAACCCGGAAACTCACATGACACAACTGGCTCACCATAAATTCGCAATCGTCACCATCTTGCTGCTGCTGGCATCGCAGAGCGCTTACGCTCAAAGCAGCCGCAGCAAAGACAAGGAGAAAGACAAAGACAAGGACGGTGCAAACAGCGTGCAACTGGAGGTTCGCCTTTCAAAGGCCGAAGAAGGACTGCTCAAGGAATACATGGACGTCGCCAAGGAATACCTCAAGAATGGCGATAATGCAGAAGCATTGACAGTTTTGAAAAAAGTGGAACATATCAATCCGAAGCTGGACGGACTGAAGCAGGAAATGGATCGCATCAACGAAGTGCTGATGCAGGACAATGATTTCAAGTTCGATCTCGACGTCTCTAAATTCTGGGGCAATCCAGTCTGCGAGGTCACGGAAGGCAAAGCATTTCGACTGACTGCAGTGGGCGAATATAAGATGATTTATTCAACAACGATACCGCTCGTCGGGCTGCCTACCAAAGAACCTGCGACTGATCATGTTGCCGCCGCACCGTTTGGAGCCTTGATTGGCGTCATCGTTACCGATGGCAAACCGGGGGAACCGTTTGTCGTCAATGACAATCTGGAACATACGCCGAAGAAGGGTGGCCAGCTTCATCTGCGAGTCAACGTCCCTTCTGCCGCCAAGTGTACTGGTGACATCAAGATTCAAATGAGCGGTGCCGTGAAAGCGCTTGTGAAAAAACAACGCTGAGCTCAAATTTCCTGACCTAGTGAAGAATAGCCGCCAACTGAAAACTGAAAACTATGCCCCTACAACGACTCGCCACGATCCTTCGCGACGGACAATCGGAAACCACACTCATTGCCAAAGGCTGGGTGAGAACACGTCGCGATTCCAAAAACGGGTTCTCGTTCATTGAACTCAATGACGGCAGTTGCATCAAAAATTTGCAAATCGTCGTCGAAAACACAGTGCCGGGATACGAGACATCGATCAAAGATGTCACCACTGGTGCCAGCATCGCGGTCGAAGGTGTGTTGAAAGAATCGCCTGGCAAAGGGCAGCGGATTGAGCTCCACGCCACATCGCTGACAATCCTCGGCGTTGCTGATGCGATGACATATCCTCTGCAGAAAAAAGGGCACAGTATGGAGTTCCTGCGTGAGATCGCACATCTGCGACCACGCACAAATACGTTCGGTGCGGTTGCCCGAGTTCGTAACTGCATCAGTTGGTCAATACATAATTTCTTCCAGATTCGTGGATTTCTGTACCTCAACACGCCGATCATTACGACCAGCGACTGCGAGGGCGCGGGAGAGATGTTTCAAGTCACGACGCTTGACCTGGCGATGCTGGCGAAGAAGCAAATCGAAGCGATCGACTGGAAGCAGGACTTTTTCGCTAAGCCAGCATCGCTCACCGTCAGTGGGCAGTTGGAGGCGGAAACCTATGCCACTGCGATTGGTGACTGCTACACCTTCGGCCCAACCTTCCGCGCGGAGAACAGCAATACGACTCGGCACCTTGCGGAGTTCTGGATGGTCGAACCGGAGATGCCGTTCTACGAACTTCCGGACAATATGGATCTTGCCGAGTCATTCATTAAGACGATGATCAACGACGTCCTTGAAAAATGTCCCGATGACATGGAGTTCTTCAACGAGCGCATCGACAAAACGGTCCTCGCCAAGCTGGAAAACATTCGTGCAAAAGAATTCGTCCGCCTGCCATATACGGAAGCGATCGAGATTATCACGAAGAGCGGGAAGAAGTTTGACTATCAGGTTCAGTGGGGCAGCGATCTCCAAACCGAGCACGAACGATTCCTCACCGAGGAACACTTCGGCCAGCCGGTGATTTTGTTCAACTATCCTCGAACGTTGAAGCCATTCTACATGCGATGCAACGAGGATGGCAAAACCGTGCGGGCTATGGATGTCCTTGTCCCCGGCGTCGGCGAAATCATCGGTGGTAGTCAGCGTGAGGAACGCCTGGACGTGCTGCTGCAGCGTCTGCAGGAATGCCATCTAAACCCGGATGACTACTGGTGGTACACGGACCTTAGAAAATACGGCACCGTGCCACACTCCGGCTTCGGCCTTGGCCTGGAGCGGGCGGTGTTGCTCATTACCGGTATGACAAACATTCGTGACGTGATTCCGTTTCCACGGACTCCGGGACACGCGGAGTTTTGAGTTAATCCAAACGTCAGATTGATCATGCCGTTTTTCAAAAGCAAAATCATCAACGCGAAGGAATTGAAGCTGGGGATCAACCTGCCGAAAGCGGCAATTTCAGTGGCCTATCCGGATGCTGGCTCGCTGCACGAAGCACTCGATGATCTGCGGCGAGCCGTCGAACGCACGAGGACGGAAAACATGACAGCCAAACATCCCGCGTTTGGAACGATGACGCATGAGGAATGGAATACGCTCCATCTGAGGCACTCTGAGATGCATTTGAGCTTCGCGTTGCTCAAGTTAAGTTATCGTCGCAATTTGCCTTTGGTGTGTTCGAGCGGTAGGATAGCGTAGAGTGTCGATCCGCTCATTGTGTCGATCCGCTCATACTGACTGAAGCTTGCAATCCAACAAACAGCGAAAGCAAAAAAGCCATGACTGACGAAACATCCGAAGCGCAAAACACAAATGCCAATCAGCCCGTTGCCGAGGCCATTCGGGAGGCTGTTGAATCGGGCCAGGATATCGCCGGGGAAGTTCAGAAGATCGTCGTCGATTTGTTCCGTGGCAAAGAGGGTACAATCGCCAGTGCTCGCAAGGCCATACAGGGCATGATGGA
>JBDNFT010000060.1:0-12063 GCA_041689695.1 Planctomycetaceae bacterium
AAGACAGGCTGGAAGCCTGTCCTACGATTCGGCGATCAAAACTCAGACCATCGAAATTGCAGCGAAGTAACAAAAACGGGAAATTGTGATGGACGAACAGACACGAAAAAAAGCACTGGTTGGCGGATTGGCTTTCGTCGTCCTGTTCTTTTTGGTGCGTACAAAACTCGATAGCTGGCTTCGCGGACCAATTCGCACGCTGCAATCAGATGTCATGGCAGCAGAAAAATCTGCAGAGACTCTCGCTGCTGAAGAAATTCAGCTCGACGTTGCCAAACGCAACCTTGAGGATTGGAAGGCCACGAGTCTGCCCGCTGATGTTGATAACTCCCAACGTCTGTATCGTGAATGGGTTCAGTCATTGGCTGAAGAATGTGGCTTCAGCCGTATCAGTGTTGTGCCCGGTTTAAAATCAACTCAAAAAGAATACAGTCTTGTTTCCGTCGAAGTTCGTAACGCGGAAACCGATTTGCAGGGACTGGAAAAATTTCTCTACCTGTTTGATCAGGCCAACATGCTGCATCGTATCTCATCGTTGAGTATCAATAGTCCCAGTCCTAAAGGAAATCCACGCCTGTCAGTAACACTGACAGCAGAAGGCATCAGTGCTGCCGGCGCCGACGACCGACGTGAATTGCTTGCGCGCACACCGCTTACCAATGCTACGAAAATTGCCGACTCAATCATCACGGCAGAACCAAATGAACTGTTCCCGACGGCAGAAGATCCGTTTGAACCATTTCTGATCCGGATCGATCGTGAGCTAATGCGCGTCGATGCTGTGACCGATGCCGGTTGGCAGGTGACGCGGGGTGCAGAGGAAACTACAACCGCAGCCCACGATGCAAATTCAGTCATCGAATTGTTTCCTGTGGCATGGGATCGCAAAGAGAAGTCATTGGAACAGTATGCTGCGTTCGTTAAGTCGTCATTTTTTGTAATCCCGTCTCCACCTAAGAAATTTACGCCGCGAATCACCGGTGTCTCCAGCAAGACAATCAAGCCTGGTGAAGAAGTGAAGTTCACCGCCAAAGCTGACGGCCTGGACCCCGAGCTGGGTAACGCGAGCTTCAGTCTGGCTGATGCTGCTGATGGCATGGTCATCGACGCTCAGACTGGCGAGTTCAAGTGGTTGCCGACCGCAGATCTAAAATCTGGCGATTATACAGCCACCGTGCTGATGACTCAGGCGAATGATCCAGACGTCAAAATTGACTCCAGGCTGAAGATCACAATCAAGACGTCAAACGCTGCACCTAAGATCACGTTGAAAGAGTCTGCGATCGTTGTTCTTGGCAATGAATTTACGACTACTGCCACAGCCTCCGATGAAGACAGCGGAGACACGCTGGCGTTTTCTCTGGGCGGTGGTGCTCCAGAGGGACTGGTCGTCGATTCAAAGACCGGACAACTCAAGTGGACTCCACCCAAGACTTTCGCCCCCGGCAAATATGATGTCGAAGTTAAGGTCACGGACAGTGGCGACGATCCTCAAACGGCTTCTGCAAAAATCTCTTTGGATGTTCAGGACGACTTTGCAGCATTGACATTGATGACAGGGATCGTCGGAAACGATGGCGTGCTGCATGCGGACCTTCGAAACCTGGCAACAAACACAACCACTCCATTGAAAGAAGGCGACAGGGTCACAGTTTCTGAAATCAGTGCGGAGATCATTTCCATTTTCCCTCGCTTCGTCACCATGAAAGACGCTGCCGGCGTTTGGAAGCTGAAACTTGGTGACAGCTTGCGTCAACGGGAACTCATTGAACCCGCACCAAAGTCGGAAGAACCGGCCGTTCCTGAGACGAACACGACAACAACGCCACCCGCGAAAGAAATGCTCCCTGCTGAACCGCCTGAGTCCGCCACAGCGGTTCAGGTTCCATCGCCTGACGCAGCACCTTCGGCCAAGCCGTATTAGTCTTCCGTTGCGTTTACAGATGGTGAGTTGTTCTACGCAGAATAGTTTTCGGTTTGGGTAGCTGCCGGAGTGAAGCAACCCGCAATACTGGTGATCAGCGACAAGCCTCGATATCGGCATGCAAATCGGACCCACTTCGGTCGTTCGAACAATTGCCAGATTCATAATTCACACAAAGTATTTTCTGTGAATCGTGGGCTTCTAACTCAAGACCCTGTTTTTGTGTCCTTTAAACGGGCAAAGAACAAAATCTAGTAGTCACCCACGACATCTCCGTTTGCTCGGGTTCCCAGAGCTGCCCACAATGCGGCATCGACGGAATCGCTGACAAATCGGACGCTTGCGTCTGCAAGGCACAACTCAACGCCAGTTCGATGCAGGCTTGCTGCCGTCCAAGCTCCCCCGAATACTCCGCCGTTGTTGGTACACGAAGGATGGTTCGGAGTCTGAAAGTGATTGTAGAGCGTCGCACCGTGATCTCCACGCATCCAGTCTGCACCTAAACTCCAGTCGTCACTGATTGATGTGCTGTCAGGCAATAAATTGCACACCTTGAGAAATCTAGGAGCGTCGTCCGGAGAGGAATACCCAGGTACGACACTCCATATACTCCGCCCCAACTTTGGCGATCCTGAGGCAATCAAGGTTTCCGAAAGTGCCCCAGTATTGCTCATTCCATCCGTCAAGTCGCGAAAGGAGAGCGGACCTCCGCCGATATCAGTGGAGAACGACAGATGCTGAAATACTCCTTTACTCTGACCATGATTCTGAAGTCCGGTTCCATAGTTACCAAGATAGTTTGTAACTCCGTGTTCTTTTGATTTTATCCCATCTGAAGGACAGAGGAGCAGGGACAATTGCCTATCAGCGATCTGCCGATTTTGGACGTTGTCCACACTTTCAAACACAACCTCTTCATACAATGCACGCTGTTCGATAAATGGCAACAGAATCACGAACAAAGAAAACCCATTACTGTTGCCCGGCGGGATTTTTGCGTAAACATCATGATATTGATGAAATGCAAGACCGAGTTGACGCAAATTGGAAGAGCATGCCGTCTTTCGAGCCGCTTCTCGCGCCAACTGCACAGCGGGAAGCAATATCGCCAGCAAGACGCTGATGATTCCCAAGGTCGTGAGCAACTCAATCAGAGTAAATGCGTTTCGAAGGTTCTTCGTTGACGTACTCATCTGTTAAGTCCTATCGATCGCCAACATAAATTACTAGTTCGTCCACCAATCCAATTCGAGGGTGAATGACCTGTACTGTATGCGGTCCAGACGTTTCTGGCGCGGAAAGAACTCCAGAATACTTCCGCCGGTTGCCACCATCATTGAACAGCTCTGCCTTACTCGAAGTAACGCTCAGAGGAGTCTTGGCACCCAGAGACACAAGTTTTATCATCAAGGCGTGGCATTCAATACTTACGCCAACCTGGCCTTCGAACGGAATTACCGAGCCACGCTCAAATTGCAAAAACCCCTTTTTAACTAGCGTGTCTTTGTCCCCGGCAACCAATCGCAGTGAAGAAAATTCTTTGTCGATTGGCGCGGGTGACGGCGAATCGCATCCCGAAAGCCCAAATATCACACCAAACGAACACATCAATATCCATGCAAACTTACGAGCTGCATTTGGGAACCGCGTTGTCGAACCCCAATGAAGAGCCGGAAATTGTGTCATGCTTCACCAACGCCATTTGTGAACACAAGGTCACGCTCCGAAACAACCGCATTGTTCACAAGTAGCTTGTAACTTCCCGAAGTATTGCCCGAAGTATTAGTCCAGATGTTCGTTGCCGAAGGGGAATCCACGTTCTCCACGATGTTATGCTCTGGGCTGACTTGACCGGCATGGTTTTGTGTCAGAACCCCGTTCACGTAGATCTTAATCACGAAAGTTGAATTTATGGTCCCCCATCCTGTCACTGCAATCACGGAGCTATTCGGCACCTCCTCATCTTCCGCCGGACTCGTAGTGCCCCAGAACTCATCGTCCGCGAGTACTTGCGTTGGCATGATCAACAAGAAAGCTAGAACTACAGTGTAACCCTTCATCTTCAAGCTCCTTAGTTAAAAAATGGGACACGTATTTTGCCTTCGCAATTGCAACGGCAGAGACGCCCGGTAGCCAAGTCTTGATCCAGAGGTTAGCAAAACTAATCGACTCGTCAATACGATTCTGTATCATGAAGGTAGAATTGGGTGGATGTCAAACTTCGCTACAGCTCGCCACGACATTGGGCCACTCAGACAGTTCATGTATGCTCGATACATATTGAATTTTTGAGGGCCTAATGAACTTGGTCTGAAATAGGTTGAGTTGCTTCTACAGATCAGCCCTCAGGTCTACGTCCAATTCAAACTCTGTCGAAATGTGCCGATGACATTATTCATCCAAATCATCTTCATCTTCATCCGAGTCTTCGTCTTCATCTTCATCTTCATCCGAATCATCATCTGTCAGCTCAAATCGACCTGCCTGCCAGACGGCCCCGGGGATGTCGGTGTAGGATTCTTCGCTCTCCAGAATCTCCGGCACCATCGCAGGCAAGTGATAGCATTTCTCCTGAAAGCGAAGAGCTGTTTCACGGGCATCGTCTTCTGATTCCGCCAACACGCCCCATTCGGTGATGTAGGTCGTCCAGTCGGCCTGATCACTGAGTCTGTCAGGGTCTTGCTGCCACGTGTCGTCCAGCGGTTGATGCACAAGACATCGATAGAGCCTTACGTTTTCAACTGGCTTTTGATCTGTCGATTCACGTTGAAATTGAAACCATGCATCCGGCATTAAGCCTGATCTCAGCAGACGTGTTTCCAATCTTGCCACCAGCACTTCATCTTTCAGGACTTCATCTGCGACCACGCTGAGTCGCTGCAGAAGTTCTGCAATCCCAGTGGAAGACAGAAAGTCCACTTCAGACAAAGGCGTATCCATCACCGTGGTCAGTTGCGGTTGGGCCCCCGCAACATCGCCAAGACGCGACTTTGCCACGGCTCGCATGATTTCCAGATGCCAGCCCGTTGATTCCGCCTGAAGTTCTTCCAACTCGATGCAATCCAGACACAGTTGAAAATCACCCTGTTCGTAGTGACAGACGCCGCGATAGTAATTCGTCCAGACATTCGGACCAGCCAACTGTTCAAATTTCTCCAGATACGTCAGCGTTGCATCATACTGCTTCAAACGGAACGCGAGCATTGCCGCATCAAAAGCAACCTGAGCATCACTGCTGCCCTCGCGAAGACTCAGATCCAACACATTCAAGGCATCGCGAGGACGTTCGGTGTTGGTATACAAATCCGCCAGCCGTCGCACGATGTTGCCATCAATGCGGTCCAGGCGAAACGCGCGGGCGAAGCACCGTTCGGCCTCACCATTGTCATCCTGAGCCGCAAAGTGATCACCAGCGCGCAGGAAATTACGAGGTTTCGTCGCATCGAGTTCCAAAGACTTGCGAAACAACTGCTCGGTCCGTTCCGCTGTAATTTTTTCCGCAAGGGCTTCGTTTGGACTTGTACGCAATGCATCTCCCAGAACACCCAGCACCGACAGCGCAACGGCATTGCTGCGATGAGGTGCAGTAAGGGCGTTGGCCCACTTCCAGACGTCTTCGCCGTCTTCTCCCCCGCCGACAAGATAGCCCATCAGGTGAATCAGAGCACAAGCATCTTCCTGATGCGTCGCCTGATCCGCACCCACTGCCAGAATATCTGCACGAATACTTTCGAACTTCTCCTGACTTGGATCCTGCATGAGATCGTTCATTCGAGATCGGAATGATTCAATCAGCTTCGAGAGCGGAGTTATCGCTGCCTGACCTGGTTCACCAGGCGACATTTCATTGTCATCATCCACGACTGTTGGCGAGGATTCGATACCCGTCGCTTTTGTTGCAGACGATTCCCGACGCCGTGATTTCGAAGCGATCGCCAAAGCGGACGGAGAATCAGAACTCAACAACAGATCCAGACGTCGCAGCGTCAAATAATCATTGGCTGCACGAGCACGCTGTTCAAGTTGTCGAGCTAAAGCATCTGCCTGCTTCTGCTGTTTGGCCATCCGCTTCACTGCAATCAGTCGCAATCGTGTCTCAAACCACAGATGAGTCCCGTTGCATTTTTGCAGTCGCTGATCCCAGTGACTCAGCAACTGCTCGGCTTCATCCCAGTTTTCACGCTGCACCGAAAGCAGCGCCGCATTCAAATCGAGAGTATGTTCAAAGACTGGACATTCTTCCGCAGATGGCATTTGAGTAAACGCAGGATCAGAATCGATGATGCCCGGCAGACCTGCCGCTAACCGGATCGTATCTCTCGCCAACAGCGTGCGAATCCGCGATTCAAACTTCAACGAGACTGCTTCGCTTTGAGTAAACTCCAATGCCTGATCCATTGAAGCCAATGCTTTGTCGAAATTGCCATGCAGCGCATCCAGCCATGCCAGCTTGGTGGCCGCCAGCCAACGACGGTCGCCACGATCAGACCAGGCACCTTCCTGCTCCATCACCAGGCGACATTGATGACTGGCAATGTCGGCATCGTCCGCCGCGAGATACACGTCGCACGCATATTCGCGGAAACAACTGATGCAACCAATTTTGCCCGTGCGGCGGCAGATCTGAATGCCGTCGGTGATGCAGGCGTGCATGCCGTCGGAGTTATATCCTTCAAGCTGCCCCGTCGCCTCTGCAAGATTCTCGTACGCACAGGAACTCATTGAATACACAAGATAGTCGTATTGTTCGCGCGAAAAATCAGACTGAATCTGTCGCACCTTCTCTTCGTTTTCCAGCAGCGCAATCAATTCCACCGCACGTTCGCGCATGGTCTGGAATTCAAACAGATATTGAGCCTGATCCATCTGAAAGAACGTGCCCAGCACATACGCATGAGCGCGATGCTCAACGCGCCCTCGTCGCCGGAGTTCGCCGTACAATCGCGATGAACTGGAAAACTGACACTTCTGAATCAACTCCCCCGCACGTTCCTGCAGATCCTGAAGTTGCTGATCGATTTGTGAATCGTCACTGGATGCCATCGTCAAGCCTTTTCAACTCATAGATTACTATTCATTGCCCCACAGTGCATCCGCGATCCAATCCAGATCTTCCGTCTGCACGTTCGCCGCTTCTTTCCCTCGCCCTGCCCCGGCCGACGTTAACGCATTCGACACCAGCAAACGCAGAACGCTTGCCAGCGGACTGCTCACACCCTGCTTAAACGCTCGCTGTACCAGCCGATGTTCACGATTCAGAATCACTTCATTCTGCCCAGTCGGTGCCTGACGAAAATGCGCGTCAATCAAACGCTGAAAGCCCTTTGGAATATCACCATCGCGGCGAAGCTCTTCGAACGTCTGAGCCAGCTCATAGCGTTCATTCAAGAATGCCACCACGGGCAAATTTTTATCAAACGTCGCCATCAGCACTCGCGCCTGAGTGGAACGGAAGAAGTCGGCCCATGCAGCAGGCACATCTTCCAGTTCATTCATTCCCATCACGGAATCGGCAAAATGGTCCGACGAAGGCGTTGCCGGGCGGAGATCAATTTCGCGGCCAGACTGGTCAGCAATCATCGAGGCCAACAGGTTCTCTTCGAAGCTGCGAAACACGTGTACGCACGGCGTTGGATTCGCCGAAAACACATCATCAAGGTATCGTTCCTGACGACGATCGGCGTTGTACCAAATCACATACTCAGCGTCCGTTTCATGCAATGCGTCTGCCAGACTCTTCTGCAGCAGTTCATCAAACAACAGCGCGCCGCGCGACGTGCGAAAGCGATAGACTTTTGCGAGAACTTCGCGCAGCCGAGGCTCAGCGAGTGCCGCTCCGGCCAGCAAGTAGCGATGCCAATTGACGATGGCTTCCAGCCGGGACGGTTCTTCATCCGCCATCTTTTCCAGATGCGTGAACAGGAATTCATTCAGCGTTGCACGCACGATCTGAAATCGATCATCGCGCACAAGATCTTCGCGACTGGCCGTTGGCAGACAGTCTTCCAGTTCTAAAACGCCACGCAAAAACGTGGCCCACGGAGGCAACAGATCACGCACGCGGCGTGAGATCACCATGCGCCGCACGGTGACAGCGACCGTCGATTCATCCGCAAATCCCGGCGTGCGTTGAGGCGAAATGTACAAAGCTCCAGCGATCGATGCCGGCTTTTCAACTCGAATCGGAATCACATCCAGCGGCGATTCGTTGAAGTAGTTCGCGAGTTCCAGTTCCAGTGCTTCCGGATCCGGCGTCGGATCGAACCACGCAACATTGATCACATTCACCCGCGCCGCACTGCCGTTGAGATGAATTGGCACAGTCAGGAAATCTGCATATTCCCGAATCGCGGCCTCAAGCGGTTCCGCCGATTCCGACATAACTCGAAACTGCGGCTTCAGGTACAGACGAACCGACGTCCCAACTTCCGTACGCTCCGAAGACGACAACGTGATGCTCGTCCCTGGCCCAGCTTCCCAGCGAATTCCTTCCGTCCAATCTTCGCGCCGACTTTCCACAACCAGCCTGTCCGACAGCATGAATGCACTGAATAGCCCAATCCCGAACTGACCGATCAGATGTTCACCATCGCCATTGATCGCGTCACGCTGATCATCAGTGCCGCGACCTTTGAGCAACCCCGTGATGCCGATTCCCAGCGTCCCGAGAAACTGCTCCGCGTCGTCTGCGTTAAGACCAATGCCGTCATCGCTGAACGTCAAAGTGCCGTCAGCCGCATTTTGATGAATATCGATGCGTCCGCGAAACGACAGATCTCGACTACGCCGCCGCATGATGGCGTCATGGGCGTTTTGGATCAATTCCCGAATCGGCGTATCCACTCGACTATACAGCGATGATCCCATGATCTCGATCACGCCGGCAATATCCACCCGAAACGGAATCTGACGAGTCCACACGCTCTGCACCTCACGCTGATTGCTGTCACACACACGAAAACGTTTATTGACCAGCGAATTCCTGAATCGTCATCAGACGCCATCGCCATCAAACCAAGCCGCAGAATAGCAGCAAACGCGACGATAAAACATGATGCAACGCCGCGAAACTTGGTGGCCTGTCGATTGAATGGATTTTCACAACCCGATACGTCAGTGAGGGATGAAATTACCTGCGGTGTCTGCCAAGCATCCCTCGCTGACGCAGCGGGTTATAATTGAATCAACAACCCGTGTCGTCACCAGCAATGGGCTATCGTCCCTGCCGGGAAACGCCCGTCAGAATTTTGACAGCTAAAAGCACAGGGCGAAACCGTTTCTTAGGTTGCGATTCAGGCCCGAATGGGCCGACATAGCCTCTGCCGGGGCCGTGAGGCCCCGGACCTGATCAAGAGGAAGGTGAAAGGCCCGAAGGGCCGACATAGCAATGACTGTTCGCTGAATCTCTGTCGGCCCTTCGGGCCTTTGTGCATGGTATGGGATGGCTCCGGTGGCTTACGCCACCGGCAGAGGCTGTATCGGCCTTCCCGGCCTGAATCGCATTCTGATCGCGTGTGCAACCGTATCTTTTCACAGGGCAAAATTCTGACAGGCGTTTCCTGCCGGGACTAAATCACACCTGTGAAACCGTCATCATCCGTTTTCCCTCTTTCGACTTGACAGTCCCGTCTATGTGGCAATACATTGACACATGGCAATGTGTTGCCATATTAAGCAGGAGACAGGCAAATGGCGAAGAAACAGCCGTCAGATGGGCTGGCAAGGCGGGAGCGGCAGATTATGGATGTCATCCATCTGCTGAGTGAAGCAAGTGTCAGCGACGTGCGGGAGAAGCTCAGTGATCCGCCGAGTTATTCGGCAGTGCGGACCATGATTCGGCATCTGGAATCCAAGGGCCTGCTGAAACATCGACAGGACGGCAAGCGCTACGTTTATCGAGCCACGCAGTCTCATGCATCGGCCAGTCGCTCGGCGTTGAAGAAATTGCTCGACGTGTTTTTTGCGGGATCGCCGTCCGATGCCGTCGCGGCGATTCTGGATGTCCACGGAAAACAGATTGATCAGGCAGAGCTGGATCGTATTGACGCATTGATTCAACACGCTCGTTCGGAGGGGAAGTGATGTTCGCATTTGATGGGTTGTTGAAGCTGGTCATTTGGGACACCGTTTGGAAGTTGTTGCTGGACGCGACGATCAAGGCCACGCTGCTGCTGATCGTGGCTACATTCGTCGGGTTTGCGTTGAGGAAAAGTTCTGCCGCAACTCGACACCGACTTTGGGCACTCACGATGCTGAGCTTGATTGTCATGCCACTGCTGCCGTCTGTGATTCCTGTCGCCTGGTCAGTCACGATCCCGCAGCAAGTTGCTTCGCTCATAACTCCGCATCACCCGTCTGAGTCACGAGTCGCGATGCCTCCGACGGCGTTTGTTCCGGTGCCAGGCGAATCGTTTGAAGTTCCAACAAGTGGCAGTTCGAACTCGCAGCCTGAGGAATTGGAGCGTTTCCTGAACGAGACTGAGCCTGCTCTCTCCGACGCACCCGCGAGCAGCATCAGCGAAATGTCCGTCACGTCAGATTCCGCCGTTTCGTGGACCGACGCGTTCGTTGTCGGCTCGCTGGTCTGGCTGTGCGGCGTAGTGTTGTGCCTTGCAAACATTGCAGTCGGAACATGGCGAGTTTTCCGGTTTCGTGCAGCGTCGCGCATGCTGGATGATCGCAATTGGAACGTCATTGTCGATGAAACGAAGCGACGGCTTGGTCTGACGCGATCCGTACCGCTGCGCGAGCATCCGGAACCGGTCGTCCCCATGACGCTCGGCGCGTTGCGACCGATCGTCGTCCTGCCGCGTCAGGCGCGAGAATGGCCCGAGCCGCTCAAACGCATCGTGCTGCTGCACGAGTTGGCTCATGTGAAACGCCGGGACGTCGCCTTTCAATGGCTAGGACGTCTGGCTTGTGCGATGTATTGGTTTCATCCGCTGGCCTGGTTCGGTCTGCAACAGCTTCGAAAAGAACGGGAACTCGCCTGTGATGATCTCGTCGTGCATTGCGGCGAACGAGCCACGGAATATGCCGAAGCGCTCGTCTCTGTGGCAAAGAACTATCAAACTCAGCAAGGTCTCACCTGCGCAGTTGCAATGGCTCGTCACGGCAACCTCGAAGGCCGCATGAGATCACTGTTCGACAAAGACATCGTCCGCAGTCACAAGCCGCTGGGTCGCATCGCAGCGGTCGCGATGCTGGTTGCTTCGGCGCTGGCGGTGAGTGCTGTCTCAGCGATGCAGCTTGCTGCTGAACCGCCGGAAGATGGCAAGGTTCCTGTGATTGTTCCGGCGGGTGCTGAACATGGAGTTCAAAAGCCGAGACCACCTGAGCGATCGTTGCTGGGAGCAATAGCCAAAGGAATCGGCGAACTCTTTGTCGCGAATGGCCAGCACCGCGCCACCGGGCCACTCGAACGTGTGGTGAAGGTGGTCGATGAGTCCGGAAATCCTGTTGAACACGCGAAGATTATCCTCATGGGCTTTGGCACAACCAATGGCACAGGTTGGGGTTGGATCGACGCATGGCCGAATGAATTTGTCACGAACGCCAAAGGGATTGCTACAGTGCTCGTCCCGAAAAAACTAACGGCCATGATTCCGGCCGAATCTGGGAATTTCACCTACATTTCATTCCGAGTGGAGCACCCTGATTTTGCACTTCAGGTCCAGAATCCATTCCGTGGAGATGACGGACAGCCCGTGACATTGTCAAAGGGCCTAACTGTAGCCGTCAAGGCAATTGATTCCGCAACGAACGAGCAAATCGCCTCAGACTTGTATGCAGTATCCAGCGGATATCCGAATCCCAAGTGGACACTTGAGACTGGCCTGTTGCGATCAACGCCGTTCAATCCGAAGGCAGCAGATACCGGGAAATACTTTCGCGTTGTCTATGCACCGAACGAAGGTCTTGCCGCACAGATAATGTTTAGCGATGTGATCGATGCGTCATTGCTTAAAGCAGAAGATCACATCGCGAATGAAGATGTCGTACTGCACCCCGGCGTCGAGTTGTCGGGGTCGCTATCAGAAAATGTCGAACGGCCAGTCAAACCCGGCGGTCGTCTTATCGCGACTATCCTGAGCGGCTCGGATCATCAGAGCAGTATCTGGCAGGACGTTGTACCGATC
>JBDNFT010000061.1:0-3412 GCA_041689695.1 Planctomycetaceae bacterium
GGGTGTAACCGGCGTTCCGCCGGTTCTCTTTTGGTGTGTTATGTAATCGGTATAAACGAAAAGCGGCCTACCTGCCATGATTCGGGTGTTCAAGTAACCGATTCACAAAGGCAAGGAGGCCGCAGGTATGAA
The DNA here is from genome assembly GCA_041689695.1 of Planctomycetaceae bacterium. Lineage (GTDB taxonomy): Bacteria > Planctomycetota > Planctomycetia > Planctomycetales > Planctomycetaceae > SXXK01. The sequence goes on from JBDNFT010000061.1 coordinate 133, forward strand.
AATCGTCGAATCTGCTCAGAAATGCAACCCCAAACAGATCGCCCGCAACATGAATTCGATCGTCGATCAACTCAAATCCGCGGTTGAATCAGCTGCAAGGGATGGCGATAGCCTTGATAGCGTCGAAAGAAAAACGCTCGAAAGTGTGCTTCAAATCGGATTCCAAGCCCTTGAATTGTTGCTCGCGTTGCAGGGTGATGGCGATCTGGGCGAGGAGGTTCACACAGCCAACGAGAAAATTGCTAAGCGTAGCGAAGCCAAATCGACGACCAGGCTGCGGTCCATTTTTGGCGAACATACCTTCGAGCAGTTCACGTACGCCAGCGGGAAAAACAAGCCGATCAGCCTGCGTCCCATCAGCGCCCGTCTTTCGCTTCCCGCTGGTCGCTGGTCGTTTCTGCTGCAAGAGTTCTCGCAAATGCTTGGTGTCGATCAAGCCTACGACCAGGCGATGAAAAATCTCGGTAAGATTTTCGGCAGCGACTTTAGCGTCGATACGGCTGAGCGAGTCAACGGAAACATGGGCCGCAGTGCTGGCGAATTCCTGGACGATTTGCCGATGCCAGAAGCTGGCAGCGAAGCGAAGCTGTTGGTCGCCACCGCCGATTGCAAAGGCGTTCCCCTGGTGAAGGACGACAGTGAAAAGGTCGCTGCCTTCGAAACGGCCAAAAAGAACCCTGGCAACCGGCGAATGGCGACGGTCATAAGTGTCTACTCAGTCGATCCGAACGTGCGAACGGCCGAAGACATTACCGCAGCCTTGTTTCGTGACGAGCCTGATGAGAAGGCAGACAAGCAACCACGACCGAAGCCGCAGAACAAAAACACAACGGCACACTTTCCGGAACTCGCCGAGAATGCAGCGGGAGGCGAAGTTGCGATCAGTGGCATTCATGTGGGCCTGGCCTGGATCGCGGCGCAAGTGTTGGCCCGTCGACGCCCTGGGCAGGTGCTGATCGCGTTGATGGATGGTCAGGAAAGCCTGTGGAAAACCATGCTGATCCATTTTACCTTTGGTGCTCGGACTGTCCCGATTCTGGACATCCTGCACGCATTGTCTTACGTCTGGATGGCGGCAAATTTGTTCGAGAAGGATGAGCAAGCCAGACGATCCTTCACCCGAGAACGATTGTTAAAAATCTTTCGCGGTGAGGTGGCCGGTGTGATTCAAGGTCTGCGAAGTCTGGGAACCCGCCGGGGCCTCAAAGGAGAAAAACTCAAGACTCTCCGTCAAATATGTGGCTACCTTGAAAAGAATTCGGATCGGATGCGATACGATGAATATCTTCGTCGAGGCTATCCCATCGCATCCGGAGTGATCGAAGGTGCATGCCGTCATCTTGTCAAAGATCGTATGGAACGCAGTGGCATGCGTTGGACGCTCGAAGGGGCGCGTTCGATGCTGAATGTACGGGCAGCCTTTCAAAGCGACCACTGGCGAGCATTCATCGATTGGCACATTGAAAACGAAGTCACCCAGACCCACCCAAATCGACACTTGCTGCAAGACCACACGCCACAAACACTCGCATGTTGACCGGCGGAACGCCGGTTACACCCGGCTGCATTGGTCAGCCCAATCGATGACGATGACGGAAAGATCATCCTCGAATGTGATTAGACCACGGTCGAAAAGCTTGTCGAACATGGCGTTCAGCAGAATGCCGTTTCGTGGATTTAGCCGCTTGTCTGTGGACGCCGCCCACGGGACGATGTGGCTTGCGACCAACAGGCATGGTTCAGTGATGCCGGACAGACAACAACGGCCGCCAAAGTTCTCCATGACGCGTTTTCGAAACAGCGATTGCTTTTGCCGAACCTGAACCTCACGCGTCAGATTCTGAATCTCGAACTCCGCATCGTCCGTGAAACCTTCGTCATCGATATCCATCACCGGTATCGCTGGTGGCAGGGCAGGATCCTGCCTGACGCGTGTCGCTGCTGATCCATAAGGCGACGTGATCGCTGCCTCTGGGAAATACCGCTGAATCTCGCTCCAAAGTTGCTTCCGTTGATCATGAGGCGGAATGAAATCTTTGAGGAACCTGCGTTGCGGATGATCTTTTCGCCCGCCCGCTCGCCACTTGCAGTACCCTCCATCGTGTACGAGCATCCTGATCCGGCCGCATTCTTCGATGGGATGTCGTTTGATCCGACCGGGAAGCTTGGATGGCTGATGGGTGATCCAATCAAAGGCAAGGTTCAGTTCCTCATAACGGACGATTCTGGTGCCACCTGGAAACCTCTCCCAGAAGAACGCTCGCCGAGCTTAGCAGACGGTGTCGCAGCGTTTGCAGCCAACGGGACGCACTTGCTGAACCCAAACCGCGAGACGGTCATCGTCGGCCTGCCTAAAATCTCACACCCGACGGGCTTTCGGTCTGTTGTCGTATCCGTGGCCAGGGACGACGACCGGTCTCTGTTGATCACCACGGGACCATCTGGAACCGATCAATCCACAGATGGCGGCGAATCGTGGTCCCCGGTAAGCCGCACCGGCTTTCACACGCTGTCCTTCGTTTCTCGGTTCACGCTTTGGGCCGCTGGCTCCGATGGACAAGTGGCCCGCTGGCGACATGACCGACTGGAACAGTAGAATCGTGAAAACGGGCCGCCGATTTTTGTGGCCACGTGTTGCCAAACTGCTGAATCAGGAATTCATTGTCATGCGATTCGTACTGCTTGCTTTCCTCACGCTTTCGATGAATTGTGCCGCAGACGAACCAACGGCCAATCCCGCTATCCGCAAGCCAATTCCCGACCGACTGGTGGTCCTCACATTCGATGACTCCGCCAAATCGCACTACACGATCGCGCGTCCGTTGCTCAAGGAATACGGCTTCGGAGCCACATTCTTTATTACCGAAGGATTTGACTTCAAAGACAACAAGAAGGATTACATGACATGGGAAGAGATCCTCGAATTGCATGAGGATGGATTTGAGATCGGCAATCATACCCGTGACCATTTGGGGATTACCGACGCAACGGTCAATCGCCTTGCTGAACAACTGGATGGAATCGCCATGCAGTGTAAAGCTCACGGGATTCCGACTCCCGTCACCTTTGCCTGGCCAGGCAATGCGATGACTCCGGCAGCGTTTGACATTCTGAAGCAGCATGGGATTCAGTTTGCTCGCCGAGGTGGCGCGCCGGAGTATCCGTATGAAGAAGGTCGAGGATTCGCGTTCAAGCCGGGCAGTGATCAGCCCCTAATGCTGCCTTCGGCCGGCGACGCGAGACCCACGTGGACTTTGCACGACTTCATCCGTGCTGCCGA
>JBDNFT010000062.1:0-7053 GCA_041689695.1 Planctomycetaceae bacterium
CATCGTTTGGGTGCAGACGTTGACGCCTTCGGTTCGAGCAACGGGACGATCCCGGGTTTTGAGTTGGCATGATGTCTGTAGGCACGCGTGCATAAGTTTCTTAGTTTAACGGCTGGCCGAAGGCGTCAGTTTTCTGCCAGTTTGCCTCAGCGTACGGCTCGCCATTAAACGATTTACGCCCAATAAATTTGTGCATGGGTGCTTAAGCTTTTATTTCATGGTGTTCAGCTCTTGCGGGTGTGCCTGCAGCCAGATCCGCATTAAATCAGGAACTGTTCTGACTCGCAGTTTTCTCATCATGCTTCCCCGATACTTCTCGACCGTCTTGGCGCTGATATTCAATTGATGCGCAATCGTTTTGTTTGGAATACCGGCTGTGACGCGTCGCAGGACTTCCAATTCGCGAGGCGTGAGAGCCGCTATCCGGACCTGTCCGGATTTTCTAACTTGTTCGAGCGTTCGTGATTCCGAAAACGCCTGTTGAATTTCATAGGGGTCAATAAGAGGAAAATCTTCAGTCATCGCATACGGCTTCTGCCATAACTGCAATTCGGGCATGATTCACAACACTTTCCAGTCAAAACAATTTGGCGCGGCCGAGCAGCGGGGAATGCAACAACCTTGGCTCGTGGCAGAGACCGATTGATTGAGCGGCATGCCGTGGCCGACCAGCGCCAGGACTTCGATTTCGCGTCGTGTCAGGGCGTCGAGTGGCCCGAGATCCACCAGTCCCGAATCGACACTTTCATAATCTTTGTGCGCGCTGTCAGACTCCAGTAGTTGGCGCGTAATTGCAATGATTCGTTCCTTGCGGCCTTCGATCTTTTGCATTGGCCAGATGAGCGCCTCCGTATGTTTGCCACCACGAACGTGGCGCAGCACGATGGGTTCTCCTGTCTGGATGACTTTATGAATGACCGGCATTCGTTCGGCCGCGAATTCGGGGCCTTCGACTTCCTCAATGGTCATGCCGACGGGGTTAAAGTTGTGCCCGTAGTAGATTTCTTTAGCCTGTTCGTTGCAGAACAACACCACGACGTCATGATCTACGATCAGTACGCCTACGCCAGGCTGACTTTTCAGGATGAGCCAAAATTCGTTCATGTGAGTTCGGGAGGTTCGTCAGGGATTACGTGCAGTTAGTGAAAAAAAATCAGCGATCGCTAAATCGTCTGAACCGCTGAGTGGCAAACGTCATTAAATTGAATGAGCCAGGTTCTCGAACGTCGTTGCCGCATCGCGATCTTACTCAGGAAATCATGTTGAATCTGTCATAAAAACATCATCGAGTGTGTTGAATTGCGTGACTACAAGGGCCGCAGGATCAGGCTTAGGCTTGAGTGTGTGCCGCAGAATTGTGACTGATCACGACGGCACGATCGAACTCACTCAACAGGTTCCGCGTGGAAGTTGCTTCACGATTCGACTTCCGATTTCGGAATCTGCCATCTCGAAATCCGCGCAGGATCGGCGTCCGCAGCGTGATCGCAGAGTTCTTCACATAGACAACAATGCGATTCGCGAAGATATGTTGAGCAATGTTTTGCGGAAACTTGGTCATCATGTCGATGTGGTACGGAGCGGCGACGAAGGCCTGCGGCAGTTTTTCGATTCAGAATATGACGTGGTGATTGCTGGATCTGGTCTTCATCCAACGACTGGATTTGACATTGCTCAGGCGATCAAACGGAAGTTTCCAGGGACGCCTGTCGCCATTTCTCTGGAAGCGTCTGAGCTGCTTGAAACGGACAATCTCCCTTTGCCGTTAAGGCCGAATGCATTCATCCGAGCATCCGCTGGAACAGTTGAACTCGAACAGATACTGATCACGCTGGGACTGTGGGCCGACAGTAGCAGAATAGACTGAGAAGCCGGGAAACCTCAGTCGTGTGACTGCTGATGTTTCTTTTTGCGGATTTTTGCGGCCTAAACATAGGCTTCGATGCACGGACTTTCGCACACCTTGTAGATCTTGATCCGGTCCGGCGGTAGAATATTGGCAGTGGCGAGAGATCCCTTGCAATGCCAGGAAAATTCTATGTCCGATTCATCACAGACAATCCGCAAATCGCCGACGAAGCTGACGTATGACGAATACGTTCTGTTCCCGGACGACGGCAAGCGACATGAAATCATCGACGGACGACACTACATGAACGCCGCACCGAATCCCAGGCATCAGGCTGTTTCGAGGCACATTCAGTTTCAGCTCTACGAACAGATCGAATTGACGAAACTTGGCGAAGTGATCAACTCACCCATCGACCTGCAGCTAAGTCTGTGGGACGTGGTGCAGCCAGACATCGTGGTGGTTCTTGCGTCAAATCGCATTATCACGACCACGAAGATCCACGGCGTCCCTGATCTTGTGATTGAGATCCTGTCGCCGGCCAATCGGAAGCATGATTTGGAACTGAAGAAGCAGCTCTACGAACAATTCAGCGTGCCTGAATACTGGATCGTCGATCCGGAGAATCAGACGATAAAACGATATCGCCTCGGCGAAAACGGCACGTTTTCCGATCCGGAAGTTTTCACCGATTCGATCACCTTCTACAGCATCCCGGGCGGTGCGATCGTGGATTTGAAACGAGTGTGGTGAGTTTGGCAGGGTGCCTTCAGGGGAGCGAAACTCTCCATTCGCAAAGATATTCGAGCGCAGAATGGATGCTGTCGATTCCGTCTAGGATGTGAATCACCGTGCTGCTGTTATTAACGAGAGAAAAGACGGGCGTCGTCATTTCTTTGTCTGGCGGAAGGTAGAAATGCTCAGGCTCTGCAGTCAGACCGCGTGGCACTGCGTCATCAGTTTTGTCGCATCCCGCACCGAGTATAGCATGAAAACACTCAGGCCGAACGACAATGAAACGGCGCAAAGTCGAGACATTCTAGTCCACCTCCCGACCTGCCCTTGTTCCGAGCGACTGCCAGACATTGGCAGTGACGGAATTCCCAACAAGTCGCACAGATCCGTCCATCAGCAGCAAATTGACACCGCTCGGATGTCGACTTCTTGCAGTGATCACGCCACCGCCAAACATGTCCCAAGTCGAGCCGCAGTCTGGAATCTGGCTGTTCGGTTCCAGCAAGTGACTGTACCACGTATCCATCAAGTTTCCGTACAGCCAGAATTTCCCTGCGGACGAATCGTGGATCGGCAATCGATTCACCAGTCGCGAGCAGGCACTTACAAAATCTGACTCAGGTGTCTCTGATCTGACGATCTGATTGAACTCGCCTGTTTCAGATAGATGAAACACATCCGCCGCCGGCGTGTAAGTCTTCTCAGAATAATCGCCCAGCAATCGTTCTGAAAATGCCGCTGTATTGGACAGGCCATCCGTCACTCCCGCATAGGTTGGCCAACGGTCCATTGGCAAGAATGGCCCGAAACGTTCCTTCATGTCAACGGAAAGAGACGTTACTTGAGGAAATGCGACAAGCCCCAGATTCGCACGGTAGGAATTCAGGCCTGATGTAGTGTTTGGGTCAGAAGGACACATGAACGTCGGCACTCGTACCTCTCGAACTTCGTGATTTGGATCGACCCACGTCAAGGGACTTGAAACAATGTCACGAAGTGCCCATACACGTCGATCAATCTGGTCAAACAACTGGCGTTGTTCCATATGGTTCAACAGATACAAGTGCGGCGCATGCGATCGTGGCCATACGCCATTCGTTCCGTCAAATTGCATGTTGCCCACGAGCGGCAGGTGTCGTTGAGCCGCCTCGAAGGACTGGAGTGCGAGGCCTATCTGTCGCAAATTATTCGTGCATTGTATGGCTCTCGCTCGTTCTCGGACCGACTGAACTGCCGGCACAAGCAGCGAGACTAGGACGCCCAATACTGCAAGGACAACCAGCAGCTCGACTGCTGTAAAACCCTGACGAAAATGTCGCATCATCGCCTCCCGTGTCACCGGCAATCCGGAGTCCATAGCTTGCAACTTTCACTACTCGGGCTACAGTCCATCCAACAAGCGGACGAGTACGGACAATACGTACGTTGCGTGTGGAGATTGTCGAAACATTGAGTCTCGCCTGCCGTGCAGGGACCGCCGCTGTTCTGGCAAACATATGCGCTGTATCTGTGTTCGGTACAATAAAAGAGTTTCGTCATATCCGGCGTGGAGGCACAGTAGCACCCACCATGCGAGTCAGTATTGTAACCGATTAACATGACGCTACACGGACCTGTTTCCGGTGCCGCAAGGGCAGAAGGAAAGGAACTGAACAGCGATGCGATAACCAATGTCGCGCCGAACCCCATGACTGTAATGGAACGAATCATCTTTTTCTCCTTCATACAGGTTTGAAAACTAACGGCCGTCATGAACATTACGTCGATGTGCAAACCACGTTTTGACGCCGATTCCTATCAGCAACGCTCCAGCACAGAACAGAACAATCTGAACCCACGGAAACTTTTCTTCAGTGACTCGAACGACCTCTGGTTCACCGCTTTTGGAGGTCACGATTGCTCCTCTTGCCTTTTGTAGTCGTTCCTCCATCATTGCATCCCGTTTGTCACGCTGTTGTTGCATTTGATCAAACAAATCCTGTCGCCCGCCAACTATCCATTTCTTCCCGTCCATTTCATGCACCTGCACACCAGGCGGAAGAGTCGCTGGATCGATCATGAATTGATCTTGGGGCAAAACAGGATTGAGCTTGAGTTCCAGGAGTTCATAGGGATGGTCGGAAATATCCGTAATGGCAACACCCGATGAAGGAAACCAACGCAGGTTTCCTGCACCATCATCGAATTGCTTGAATTCTTTAACAACCATTTGATGTTCATACTCTTTGGATGCCGGTCCGAAGACCTGCTTTCGGGGCAAGTAGTCTCGATCAGGGTCAAGCCAAAAATGATAAATCCTGCTCTGGATGAGCGCAGTAATCCGAATGCAACGCACGCCATTAATCTCTTCTTCGCCGTCGAGCGTTGCGACTTTCTCCTGGAAGAGCGACGCAAGCCCGCGACCAGCTAAGCCACGTAGCTGCAGGGCCGAGAAGAACCACGGGCCAAACACGGGGTCTGTCAAATCATTGGGCTGCATATTGAGGAACATGGGCGCGCCAGCCGGGATTTCGACATCGACAGGACTCTCAAGAAAATGATGGATGAGTGCACACGCCTTATTTCCGTCGAAGTACTGGACCGATCTGTTCACGAATTTCTGATCTGTCGAATACCACGAATACAACCACGAACCGGTTTCATCGAGTTTTCTCCATCCGTGAACCACATCTGACAGAAAAGTTACCTGATTGATACGGCCCTCCATTCTGATGACATCGGGGCCATCCGGAGACTTTTCTCCGGGAATAACCCGATGCTCGAACTTGCCTTCCAAGGTCGAAATACTGTCCGCATAGAATGTGATGGCTTTTTCGATGACTTCGAGCGAAGGTGGCTGTTGCGCCTGTAAACATCGCGGAATCACAAGGAAGCACTGTGTCACAAGTAATACTTTGAGGCAAAGCACTGAAACTCTCTCCTACAAGCTGGCGTAGTGCGTAGTGCGTAGTGCGTAGTGCGTAGTGCGTAGTGCGTAGTGCGTAGTCTAGCTTTGACGTTTGCGATTACAAGACCATTTTCGAACGGAACAACACACATGAGCAAAAAGCTGCCTGGCAGGATTCGGAAGAAACGAGGTGTCTCGGTTTGCCGCGTGGCGAACGACGGAGAAGAATCTGCTGAACTGCACTGCTGAAACGCCGAATGCACTCTTCAAGCACGGCGGCTGTCTGGATCTGATGCTTGCGACCGATCCTGCCGCCGCTTCAGATCGTTCATTTCCGGTGGCCGGTGATCAGCGATTATTGATTACTCAAGTCAACGGTGAAATTCGCGCGTTGCTGTATCGAGTCAAGGTGCCGGGAACCAAAGATCCGGTCGCATTCAGCAGTCCCTGGCGCACGATTCATCTGGATGTGGTTGAAGATGTCAGCCAGCAGGTCATTCTGGCAACGGACAAGAACGGAAACTATGAAATCAGCGTCCCACTGGAAACACTGAACTGGCACCCGAAACAAGGCGAAACCTATCGAGCGGATCTCGGCGTACTGCGAGGTGCGAATGGTCAGACAACTCAGCGAGTTTACTGGTCCAACAAAGCCACTGCGATCACTGCCGACGTGCCGAGTGAAGCAGAACTCCGGCCGGATCTATGGGGCAAATGGAAGATTGTGGCTGGTGCTCAGTGATGATTCTGGTTCAAGATCAAACTCAACTGCAGACCTCGGAACGAAAATGTCTTTCGTCTGCAGTGCCGCGAGTTTTCCGACAGTCGGGCCTGATACACCGCTACGCAATCCTCAGATCACGGCACGTCTGTTCGTAGCTCGATTCCAGGTCGAGCGGGACAGCGAGTTCTTCGCTCAGCCACAGGGGCAGGACTGGCAGCGGGTGGTTTAATGACAGAACATGACTCCATGCTTCCAGAACATGTGTCGCTTTGTACGGACGCCAGCGGCATGTGACTGCGTACATGGATTGTGGAGTGTTGCCCAGTGACGGGTCGGTCTGCCCGGTCAGTTCCAGCAGTTCTGCATACAAATTGAATTCGCGGATCGTGACGAAATCCACGAGCACGATACACACATCCTGCTTCAGCAAAGCCGCACATTTAGCGACAAACTGGTGCCGACTCTCCGGCCTGTCTTTGTTGGCGGGGCTGATCAGCTCAATCGCAGCGACCAGACGGCGATTTCGGCTGACGTCGTAGACTCGCACTTCATATTCGTCGAAGTCACCGAGTTCTGTTTCCATCACCAACGTCGGCTGAACCGGTGCCCAGGTTGTCGCCACAGAAGTACGCCCGAATTCGGGTAAAGTCAAACCGACTCCATTGCCGAATTGTTCAAACGTCGCAACATCAACTTCCGCCTGTGTCCCCAGATGAACCCGCGGACCTGCTACGTATTCAGCAGGCAACACTTTCCCAAGCTGCTGCACAATAACCATAGGCCATCCTCCATGGACTTCTTCCCACGATGAACTTTGCGAAAGCGGCGGATGAAAATGATCGCGGAGTGGCATAATTC
>JBDNFT010000063.1:0-2608 GCA_041689695.1 Planctomycetaceae bacterium
AGCGTTCGCTGAACGCCATCAGTCCTGGGTAAGGGCACGGGTCAGTTGTCTTTCCGACTTCATCGAGCGGCGGCCACGGCTGGGTGTCATATGGCCCCAGTCCGTGCTGCTCCAACGATTTCCAGAGCCGATCATACGCAGCATCTCCCTCCTTAAATGCAAAGACGGCTTGCCTCTGTCCAACGAAAGCGTCCAGAGGGCAATCCTCGACCACGACCGGAAACACCAGTTTGCCGAGCGTCTTTGCCACCACAAGTTCCGCAAAGCACCATTTTGATTCCGCGAGGCGAGGCGAACACACAACAATCAATGCCCGGCAATCTTTAAGGCGGTTATAGATCTCCTGCTCCCAGTCGGCTCCCGCTGCGATTCCTGCATCGCGGTCACTGTCGAGAAACAACTGCTGCGCTGAGTAGCCTCGCACTTGAGCCCGGCACATTATGTCGAGCGCGAATTGCTTGTCAGTGGAGCGGTGGCTAATGAAAAGCATCGGGCGAGTCCCAGATCATCGTGCGTCGTTGTAAGAACTATTCATGTTGGTCATTCAAACCGAATCTGCGCCATACTCGTCAGCATTGACGGTGTGGATTCGTTGGAGTCTCGCAATGGATGCAGTTTAGTCAAGTGGTCGAAGGAACTACCAGCACGGCGTTTGATTTCGGCGATGGGGCGTTGGTGGTTTTCGTATTGGCCGAAAACTTTTTTCTACTTCGGACACGAAAGCTTCTGCACAGCAAACAGTTGGAATCTTGTATTGCTGAGAAGATTTTGGAACGGCAGCAGCGCAAAATCCGGAGACTGACGTCTCGCGGCTCGCCTGTTTCCGGCGAGCAGTAGACGTCAGCCCCCTGATTGTGTTTGCCATCGCGATGCCATGCACTGCCATCAACCTCACGACGGAGTGTGAGCAGCACTATTCGCTTGCGGGCGAAGCCCGCGCCAAGACATTGTGTAGCCGTTGATTCATGGGCGTTGCATGCTTTTACGATGCCGGGGACTTGTGGAATGCAAGGTACAAACGGGAGGCCACGGCGTTTGGAGGTTGCTGCGTTGATAATACGGGTATTCATGGCTCGGATTTGTCGAAACTCGTCGGCTCGAAAAATGAGCATCGTTACGCAAAGCCCCTGCTCGTGACAGAGGTTCCGGGAATATCATTGAGCAATCGATTGAGGTGCTTGACGTACTTCCTGTAGTGATCCGTTGCCGTCTCCTGACACCACAGATGATCCGATGCCGGACACTCGCCGATGACGGTTCCCAGCAGGGCCGGACTGATATGTATTCTTCCGCCCCGTTCATCCCAGTCCCAATAGGATGCAAAGACTGGCGGACCATTGAATTCGTAGATGGCCCATTTCTGTGCCCAGCCCTTTGTGCTGAGCTGCCCGATGAGCATTTCTCGCGAGTCGTCGCGATGCAGATGAGCGTCGAATTCTCCGTACTCAACACTTTTCAGCAGGTCGTCGCTGGCAAAGAACACGTGGAGCTCCTTCCATGGAACCTGTTTACGGGCCTCGAATGCTTCCCCCAGTTTGTCGCAGAGTTGCCAGTTGGTAGCCCCAACAAATGCGATCTTCTGATGGGTGACCATCAGCAATAGCGGCGGGACTTTGAAGTTCCCATCAGCCCCCAGCAAAGTCGGGCGGAGCGATGGCAAATACTCTTCGGTAAACTTCCAGTTGGTCTCGCCACCAATCCAGTCCGGTCGCTTTTTCGAGGGAACGCTGCTATGCAGCTTGCGGAAGTGTTTGAATGTATCCAACCTGTTTTTTGCCGTACTGAAGCAATGTTGCGCGACCGCGATGACGGATGGCATCAGTCGAAACGGGAGGTCTGGCCATGTTGCCTTTTTTTGCTCGACAATTTTCGCTGCCAGATCTCTGACGGCTTGTTGCTCCTGCGGCCAGTCTGGATTGGAGTCCAAAATGCTGCGGGCAATCACTGGCAAGACACGCACGCGGAATTCATTGAGCAATTGCGTCGCTGTTCGATTCAATCCCCGGACTTGTTTGTCGTCGGGGATCAACTCAGCAATGGACGAATCGAGCGGCAATTCAGTCTTGTGCGCTAAACATTCACCGACGAACGCGAGACGCAGTGCGTTGGCTGGATACGCGTTTGAGGACGACACTTCCACGAGCGGCGTCAATTGATTCAGGTAGCGGCTTAGCGCAATCAAGAACGCTTCACCAGACAGCATCAGGCCAACCGAGTCCGCGACGATTTCACGCATCCATGCAGTCCAGTATCTGAGCAAGGGCGCATCTTTGACGGCATCCAGAATCGTGGCCGTAAAACCGCGAGCATAATCCGCAGCGTGGCCGACTTCATGAGACAGCAGCGGGAAATACTCAGGCGAACGGGCTAAATGTCCGGGTAGACAGATGAGCGGAAACGGTGCCAGTTTTTCGCTGCGATCAATTGTCTTCGGCTGTGTCTGAAACAGGGAAGGAATAGGTAATTTGGCACTCGGAGCCCAAACCGCTGGGCTAAGTGCCGAGTCGATCGCAACAATGGGACCGATCGGCTGATCCTCACTATCTCTCACGAAGGCTCGAAACCCTTCCACGCACATCCAGTCGGCGGCTTCAAGCGTTTGCCGTTC
>JBDNFT010000064.1:0-6028 GCA_041689695.1 Planctomycetaceae bacterium
AGCCCACCACGCAAAAATCGGAGACTCACGTCCTGCCGCTCGCCTTATGGCAGCAAACCACGTTCGCGGAGTTCCTGAATGTTGCCGGGGGCACTCGACAGGATGCGTTCGGATGCATAGCGAAATACGGCAAACCCAGCCAAGGTGGCGGGGGCAGAAAGAATCGCAACGCGGTCTTCTTCTTCGTCGTCTAACTGCTGATTCAATCGACTGACTGCCTCTTCAACCGTGTCAGTGACAATTTTCTCTGGCCCGGATTCGTTGCTCAGCTTCAAGTTGGAAAAGGCAGCCGTGCGGGACATTAAAAACTCGATCAGCCCGGTCTCAGCATTGTCTTCAAAGAAATTTCGCAACTCCGGATGCATTGTCTCCGGCGTAATGATTCGTGCTCGAGAGACAGAAACGCTCCCGCGCCGAACTTTCACCAACGCCTTTTCGCCCGATGAGCTTTTGCCTGAGTCGCCTTTGTCAGACGATGACGTCACCAGATAATAAGGCAGATCAGAATCGCCAAACGTGAAGAGCCCGACTTCCACCGCACGTTCGATGCGCACGGCGTTCCATGTAGATCGAAATCGCTGAAATTGTTCAAACTCATCGAACATCGAAGTAGCGGCCTCTTGTGAAACTTCTGGAGAATCCAGACTGCGACATAACTCAGGAATTTGTGAATGTTGGCGTGTATTGCCATAAAGTCAAACTTCAGGCGAAATTATCGCAGATAAGGCACCTTCGACTTTACGCGGTCAGGAAAGAGGCTCTTAATTCTCGTTCCAAGGCGGGAGCCTCGGAACAAGGACTGCGATTTTTGAGACAGTCGCGACTTGTCTCGGCGCGTCGCTGGACTTGATATCGGCCGTTACCGAACGTACCAACATGACATCGATCACGATTGCCGCCCAAAATCTTTGCTACAGCTACGGAAGTCGTAACGCTCTGGATGAAGTCACGTTTTCCGTTGCTGCCGGATCGTTATTTGGACTGCTCGGGCCAAACGGGTCCGGTAAAACGACGTTATTTCGACTGCTGGCAACGCTCATTCCAATGCAGTCGGGTCAACTCACAGTCTGTGGCTTTGATGTTCGCACGCAGCAATCTGCCGTCCGCCGGCAACTGGGTGTCACGTTTCAGTCGCCAGCCGTTGATGTACGTCTCACCGTGGCCGAGAACCTGAAATGTCACGGCAGCATTTACGGGATGTCTGGCTCAACACTGAAGAACCGCGTCAATCAAATGCTGGAGCAATTCGGTATTGCTGATCGCAAGCAGGCCATCGTGGGCACACTTTCTGGTGGACTCAAGCGACGCGTCGAACTTGCCAAAGGCATGATGCACGATCCCAAAGTTCTGCTGCTCGATGAACCCACCAGTGGCCTTGATCCGCGAGCTCGTCAGGAATTCTGGGAACTCCTCACCGCTCAACAAAAGTCTCATGGGACGACAATCATCGTCGCCACGCACCTGATGCCCGAAGCTGAACTTTGCGACCGCGTGCTGCTGCTGGATCGAGGTCGCACAGTGACCGAGGGCACTCCCGCCGAATTGCAAAGCCGACTGGATGGCGAACGCTTGACCGTTCGATTGCGTGATGCTGCCAGCCACATCGATTCGCTGCGGACGCTGGTTGGTGGCCAGGCGGATTTGCAGGGTGATCGAGTGACGCTGCGTGCCAGCAATCCGGCTGAACAGATTCGTCAGATTATGCAGTCGTTTGGAGATCAAATCGTCAGTCTGGAACTGACTCGTCCGTCGCTGGAAGATGTTTTTCTGCAAATGACCGGTCGCTCACTTTCAGAGTCCGGAGACACAAATGAACAGTGAGCCCACTCAATTCAATGCCGTCACGGCTTTGACGAAGCGTGAATTGATTCGCTTTCTTCGTCAGCGCACTCGTGTCATCGGTGCCGTCGGACAACCGATTATATTCTGGATTCTGTTTGGTGCTGGCCTCAGGAGTTCTTTCAAGGCTCCCTCATGGGCCGATGGTTTATCTCATGCTGTTAGTTATCAGGAATACTTTCTGCCCGGCGTTGCCGTACTGATCGTGCTTTTTACGGCAATCTTTTCAACGATCTCCATCATTGAAGACCGACGCGAAGGATTCCTGCAGGGCATCATGGTGGCTCCGATTTCTCGTCTGTCAATTGTGCTGAGTAAACTTGCGGCTGGAACAATTCTGGCCATTCTTCAAGCCGGACTTTTCTTGTTGATCGGTCCGCTGATTTCCGCAGTTGGACTTGGTTCACCCATGGAAGTCACATGGTCGATTTCGCGCATGGTAATGGCCACCGGCTTTCTGGTGCTGATCGCGGCTGAACTCACGGCACTGGGATTTATTATTGCATGGCCGATGAATTCGACTCAGGGATTTCACGCTGTCATGAGCGTCTTTCTGATGCCGATGTGGTTGGTGTCCGGAGCGTTCTTTCCGGGAGGCGATTCAGGTTGGTTGTACTGGTTGATTCGTATCAATCCACTCACGTACGGTGTTGCCGGATTGCGGCGACTGCTGTACGACCAGACTCTTCCGATCACCGCCGAACTGCCTTCCATGCTGGCATGTGTGGCAGTAACCGTCATCGCAACGGTAACGCTGACGATGTTGTCAGCATGGCTGGTGTCTCGCCCCAGCGTTCACAACGCAGCGTAAGGTAGGTCCTGCTTGCCGAGCAGGCCTTCGCGGCCTCGCCGCGACAATTCTTCAATGCATTCACCCATAATCGGTGCCGAGTTTGGTAAGTTCACATCGCGCCATGGCTCGCCTTGCTGCGAGAGTCCTTTCCGGCAGAAAGGACCTACCAAAACCTCTAACGCCGTCATGCTACGCAAAGAACCTGTCCAAGATCAACTTCTAGTTGCCGAATGCCTGCATGTTTGCGTTGCAAAACTTTCCACTCTTAGCAGAATAGAATCAGGCCGCGTCCACATATGCGAACAGATCCAAAGCATCAACCGGGGCTGGGCGTCGTCACGGCTTTTTCAACTTCGTCCAGCATCTGCGCCCGGCGGAATGGTTTGTAGAGCACTGCTTTCAAGCCTTCCTGGCGTGCTTTGACGATTGAATGAGAAGCGTCGTAACCAAACCCGGTCATCATAATGATTGGCACATGGCTATTGATTTCACGGAGCCGACGGAAACATTCATAACCGTTCGCATCAGATAAACGAATATCAGTGAGCACAACATCGTAGTGATAATTTCGCAGCATTGCGCAACCTTCAGTCGCGTTCTGCACGGCTTCAACTTCGCAACCCATCTGACCAAGCAGATTGTGAGCATCATCACGCGCCGCCATGTCCTGATCGACAACCAGCACACGCTTTCCGATTAACGCTTTTCGCGGAGGACGTTGAACCTGCGACTTGCTGAACGGAACTGAGGTATCCAACTTTTCTGGAACGCTGCCAACATAACCGCTGATTTTACGAACTCGATCCGTGATCAACTGCAGGCGATCACAGACATCCGGATCATGTCCAATGTAACGTTCCAGAATCCAGGTCGCGGCATTCAGGATTTCATCAGACGGCTTCGCTACTTCACGACGCAGTCTGTCGGAGTTTTCAGTCTCGGCGGTGACTTTTTCGGCGGCCAGAAGCTGAAGTTGATTCAGTGAACTTGCCACAACGCGGCTGAACAATGTCAAAAAGTCCAGATCTTTTTGATTGAACGAAAGCGTCCCGGGGCTTTCAACATTGAACGTCCCCAACACCGTGTCGCGGATCATCAGTGGTACAGTGAGAGAACTTCTGGCATCCCTGGCACCACACAGATACAAAGGATCGCTTTGAGTATCCGAACACAAATAGCTGCGTTTGCTGAACGCGACGAATCCAGTCACACCATTGCTGGCTTCGAGCGCGTAAAGTTTTCGAACAGCAGCCTCAGGATCCATTCCATATTCAAGCAATGGATGCAATTCGTGAGTCTCGATGTCGTTCAGTCGAATCTCGAAAGTGTCGTAACCGAGGATCTCCTGAGTAAACTGCAGAATCTGATCCTTCAAAAGAATAATGCGTTCCTCGTGACTCATCGCGGTCACTTCTTCGGTTGTAAGATTTCCCATCTCCAGACCGGCACGATAGATCGCATCCTGCTTTTGCTTCTCGAGCACCTGAGTACTGACGTCTCTCACTGTCAGGATCATGGCCTGTTTGTGATGGCCTTCCAGATTAATCATCGTCCTGGTCAGCCTCAGCCCCAGCGAACTGCGATCTTCGCGGCGAACCGTCAGTGAAGCCGCTTCCCCTGGACTTGCCGGTACTGCAATTCGTCGCAGATCAGTTCCGTCCGCTGGCCGAATGATGTCCTGGAGCGGTTTCCCAATCAGTATATCCGCCGTTCTCAGGAGCTGTCGAAAAGTCGTGTTGTGCCAACGGATGATCAGATCTTCATCCAGCAGAACAATTCCGTCCGGCAACGCGCTGAGGAGCCCCATCGCGCTGACTTGCAGGTCGGACATGAGTTGCGGCTCCGAGCTCTCCACGACAACAAAGTCAGCCGAAGCATCCGGCAGCATCACATCATCTGCGGAGATGACTTCCACTTTTTCGCCGGTGAGTTCCTTGATCTTCGGAACAGTCGAATCAGTTTTTCCAATCACCAGCATCCGCTGACGAGTTTCAGTCATCTGACGTATCCTAGCGCTGGGGTACAGGATTCAGCCTGCAACCCGCAACCGAAAAAATGCGAGAGTGTTTTGAAAAAAAGAATTCATCGCAGACGCCAACGATGAACAATCCCAGGCCATCTCGCCAAGCATACCGGATTCTGCCCACAGATCGTCCAGACTGCAAGAAGGTTTTGCACACTCCCTCAAACCCGGCAAAGTTCTCAACCGTCAGAGCTTCTGAAGTCTCACACAGGCTTCGACAGCAATCCACACGCAGAACGAACACGCTCCACGACTTCTTTCGCTTTTGCCCGAGCCTTTTGAGCACCTTCACGCAGAATATCTTCAACAAGATCCGGAGATGCCTCAAGTTGTATTCTGCGTTCAAACGCACCAGCAAAATGCGACATCGCCGACTGATACAGCGTCTCCTTCGCTTCACCATATCCCATGCCACCCGCGCGATAACGTTCAGCCAATATCGATTGCTCTGCTGGAGTGCCGAAGAGTTTGAAGAGTTCAAAAACCGAACAAGTGTCGGGATCTTTCGGCGCTTCCATTGGTGTTGAATCTGTTTTAATCGACATGATGATTTTTCGAAGCTTCTTTGGCGTTTCGAAGATCGGGATAGTGTTGCTGTAGCTCTTGGACATCTTTTCCCCATCAGTCCCTGGGACTTTGGCAGAATCATCCAGAACATAGGCTTCCGGCAAATGTAGAGTTTCGCCGTACGTTGTGTTGAATCGCTGAGCCAGATCGCGCGTGACTTCAACGTGCTGAATCTGATCCGCACCGACGGGCACTGTGGTGCTGTCATAAATTAAAATGTCGGCCGCCATCAGAACAGGATACGTGAACAAACCAGCATCCGCAGCCACGCCTTTTGCTTTCTTGTCCTTAAAAGCATGGCATTTTTCGAGCAAATGCATCTGCGTAATCGTCATCAGCAACCACGTAAGTTCCGTTGTCTCAGGGACGTCTGATTGACGAAACAGTGTCGCCTTTTGAGGATCAAGCCCCAGTGCCAACAAATCAAGTGCAGCATCTTTCACGTTTTGCCGCAGCACCTCCGGCTCTCGAATAGTCGTCAACGCATGCAGATCGGCTATAAAGTAGAACGATTGCTCATTGCCTTGCAGCGCGATGTATTGTCGGATCGCCCCGAAGTAGTTGCCCCAGTGAAATCGCCCTGTGGGCTGAATGCCGGAAAGAATCTTCATGATTGTCGATGCGTTGTCTGATGCTTGAAAATTGGGTTTGAACCTGGGTCAGTATCGTAATGGCTATGACGGTTGTATGTCTAACCCTCAAACAAGCTATACCGTACGCGGTAAGGAATGATGCCTTCAACGTTGATCGCCGCGTATGTCCCTTCTCTCCCTGGCAAGGGGGAGAAGGTGGCCGACAGGCCGGAT
>JBDNFT010000065.1:0-12026 GCA_041689695.1 Planctomycetaceae bacterium
AAGCTTAAGATCATCCGAAATGGTGATACTCAAGACTTCGAAACCTGAGACCTGGAACGACACTGCGGGCTCGATAGGTATAGTTTCGGCCTCAGGCGAATTCGCCTGTTCGACAGTCATTTCAAGAATTTGCGTAATCGGAAGAATGGCTTCGTTCATATTCCAGAACGCGCATTTTCCAGCCCCATCGACGGTTAGAAACCGATTGTCCGGAAGACTACGGATCGCAACGATGGCCGTGTGACTCAATCGTGCCGTTCGGCGATGCTGGTCCTGATACAGAAACAAATCCCGTGCGAACAGATCCCATTCGATCGTACTGGCCGCACTTCTCACCAACAATCTTCCATCGGTTGTGCCAACTAAAACCTGCTTTCCGTCGTTTGTCAGTTCGATGGAATTAATAATTCCTGGCAGACCGGAAACAGGAATGTGGACAGGCTCCACCGCAACCTCAGTTGGGCCAGTAGCGGCAGCAGTTGCAGCTTGGCTTCGGACTGCTAATTGAGAATGAATAATCCCAAGGCTCCGTTCACCCGATGATCCCGCCAGCCCATTACCGTCAGGCGTAGTTGCGATGAAAAACTGACTTCTGAGTTCCGAAACTAGTTGCAGCCACTGCAGACGCGACAATGCCATACGACCAAATCGAGCCGTGATCTGCGCTGCATCCGGATTTGACGCGGGATTGGCAGCAGCTGCTGCTCCCTTATCGCTTTTTCCTTTCAGGCTACCAAGTAAACCGCCCGCATTCCCCATCACCGATTTCTCGCTGTTGGCGGCTTTCTTTTCGGCAATCGCCTCCGCAGATTTGCCACTCGCAGTCATCACTTCCGTACTTTCGGTCGATGCTGGCGTGGTCGATGCAGGATCCGCTGGAGCCACTATCTTTTGAGATTCGGTGTTCGCTGGGGCAACTGCGGTTGCATCAGTCACCGTCGATTCCAGTGGCACAGCAGGATCTGCTGCGTCACCAGCGGGATCGCTCGCTGCAACATTTTCCGGCTTGTCCAGAGTCGCCGACTCAGAAGTGTCCGAGGGCGTCGTGCCATCAACTCCGCTGGCGATGGGTTCTGCCGCAGGGGCAGAATCGACCTTTGACAGTTGACCCTGGATTTGAGCTGGCGGCTTGCTGAAGTCTTCGCCACCGCCACATCCCGTGAACAGAATTAGGAACATCAGGCTCGTTGCGAATGGAGACTTAGACGCGGATTGGTCAGATGTTTCATAACGCAAGAATCTAGCCGGGCCGTATTTCGGCATCACAATCATCCTTAACCGTCCAGTACCGATCGATCTGTGATATTGGAGCAGGTTCGTAAATCTCAGGAAAAACAATCATTCTTGAGGCTAACAGAACTCTGTTAAGAATTGATGAGCAACCAACGCAGCCCTGCGATTACGCTGACGGATCAGTCCCGGATGATTCATTCACGCTGTCTGGTGCTGGCTCACGCAGAAAACGGTAGCCGGTGCCGCGAATCGACAGCAGATGCTTTGGCGACGACGGGTCCTGTTCGATCATCCGTCGCAGTCGCATGACAAAGTTGTCGATCGAACGACTCGAAATGTCGGCCGAATCCTTCCACACGTCCGACTGCAATCGCGCGCGAGACAGCACTGAACCATCATGTTCCAGAAAGTATCGCAGCAACTCCTGCTCGCGAGTGGTCAGTGAATGAACTTCGCCGTTGCGACGCAGCTCGAAACGCCCAAAGTCTACTGTCACATCACTGAACCGAACTATGTCTTCCGTCGGCCGCACTGATCGACGCTCAAGCGTGCGGCGGCGTTTGTTGAGCAGATTATTGACGCGGCTTAATAGCTCCGGCAACGAAAACGGCTTCGTCATATACTGATCGACGCCAACATCAAATGCCTGTACTTTATCTTCCGACAGCGTCCGTGCTGTCAATGCCATGATCGGAATTTCGGTATCCAGTCGCCTAAGAGTGCGACAGATTTCGTAACCGCTCATTTGAGGCAGCATCAGGTCAAGCACCACAAGGTCGATCGGCGGCTGAGCGGATTCGTAGATCTCCAGCGCGGCGGGTCCGTCGCCAGCCAGGTCCACCTGATGCCCTTCGCGCTCGAAGTTGAAACGCAGTCCCCGAGCGATCGCATCTTCGTCTTCGACAACCAGAATTCTCACGGCGCGTTCTCCTTTGCTGACAGTGCCAGTTCAGACACCCGCTTACGAGCGTCGCGATTTTCTGATTCCGGGACTTCAAGCTGACGACCTGGCAATGTTATCTCAAAGACACTGCCCTTTCCGGCTTCTACGTCGGCGACAGCAACGCTGCCTTTCAGGAATCCTACCAAAGTGCGGACAATATAGAGTCCAAGACCTGTGCCAGTTTTTGTTCGCTGGAGTTCGTCGCGGCCTCGGAAAAACAGTTGAAATATGCGGCGTCGATTTTCAGCGGGCACGCCCGGCCCGTTATCGCTCACGCGCACAACGACTCGATCACGACCACGGGCAAACGCATGAACAGTCACCTTTGGTGGATTGCCACCATATTTCACCGCATTGTCCAGCAGGTTGCCAAAAATCATTTCCAGCAATATGCGACGTGATGTTAATGCCAACGGGAGAATCTCAAATTGAAAGACTTCTGCAATCTCCTGTTTATGATGCAGGCAGGCAGCCTCCGCGCAGGTACGCAGAAGATCCCCGAGCAAAACTGTTTCCGGTTCATTCTGATGCCCAATGGCGTCCAGACGGGCAACCTCCAGCAATTGATTGATCAACCCATCCAATCGCGCGAGTTCAGAATTCATCGTGGCGTAAAATTCGTGGCGATCTTTTTGTTCCGGCTCGCGAAGGATCAAGGTATCAAGATACAAGCGAAGTGCTGCGATCGGTGTCTTCAGTTCGTGTGTGACACTATCAACAAAATTGGACTGTCGTCGATTGAGCTGAATTTCTTTGATCGTCAGAAATGAATAAAACGAAATTCCAAACAGACTGATCCCCAACGCCACAGATCCAAGTGTGAGTGCCAGCCATAGCTTTTGCTGTCCCAACTGGACAATTAGTACCACCATCAACGCGATGTTGATGGTCATCAGGACTACGCTGCTCCAGATGGGCAGACTGAGATGTCGGCGTTTGCGTCGAAAATTAGCCACATTCGTGCCCCGAAAATAAAGCTCGTTCCGGGGCTCCAGCCTCGGAACAAGCACCGCGTTTCACGCCTCGGATTGTATACCTCCGTTGTTCAGACTCGCACGAAAATGAACAACATTTTCACCAAACGGAAATCGGTTTTTCAAGGACTATCCCTCGAATGGTGTCACAGGCTGCGGTGGCCACCAATCCTCAATTTCCAGCAGACTCAGCAACTGCTCGCGAAGATTCTGCATGATGACATCCCCACCCCGTGATTTTCTGTGAGTCGGATCGATCACGATCGCTTTGCCAATCCGAAACTCAACACGCCAGGCGGGATGAACGGTGACATGGTCGGTCAGGTCTTCTTCCAGTCGCTGAACCGTTTCAACAATGCGTTCGGGCGTCATGCGCCCACGGACGCCTTCATCCAGATAGCCTTCGGGATACATCGACAAGGTCTGGGCGTAGTAGCAATCAGTCAGCTGCCTCCAACGCAACGTGCGTTCTTCCGGAGTCAGTGTACCTTTCAGTAAGTCCGCCAGGATCACCGATCGCAAATCCTTGACCCGCACGATCACGTCACCAACACGAGCGCCATCCAGCCATTGCTTTTCAATCGGATGCAGCATCGCATTGATCAGGCTGGCGATTCTGCCTCGCACAGTACCGGATTGGGTTACGCCCAGTACTTCAATTTCTCTTGCCGCCAGCAATGCCATCGCCAATCGCCCGATGCGATCGATCGTTGACAGATGCTCCTGAGTCTTCCAGAACGTGCGCTGTTCCAGTTTCGCGAGCACTGGGTCAGTCAATTGAGCCAGATCCGCCTGCAATCGATATCGAATGCCGATCGGATGAATAACGACTTTTTTGCCGGGATGGATTTCCGCTCGCTTCTTCGCAGCCACCCGAGCGATGAACGAAACACCGTCCATCAAGGCGTTCAATCGATCGTTCGTGCGAGAGATCACGCCTTCCGGAAATACGACCAGCGGACGTTCCGCATTCGCAACAATGCGCACCGAAGCATCCAACGCCTGACGGTCCATGCCTTCTCGATAAATACTGAATCCACCCAGCCTGCTGACAACAAATGCTTCCATCCGGCTTTGTTTAAAGATATGCCAACTGGCCATCGAAAACACGTGGCTGGGGATGGCTCGACACAGCATGCCGATCAGCATCGGATCAGAATCACGACAATGGTTCGGGCACAGCAGAATCCCATGTCCGGCATTTATGGATTCGCGAACATGCTCCAGCCCCTCATATGTACATTTGACGATCCCATGAGTTTTTCGCAAATAGGGTTTCAGCCAAAGCCGAAACATCCACGAAAGCCAACGGCCGCGATAGGGGGGGACAAATTTATAGGGCTCTTCAACAACAACTTTGTGCATCGTGCGGGAGCCGTCTTTGTGAGGCTGAAAACCTTCGTTGTAGTGACATGCTTACATAAAGACAAGCCTTCCAAACCACGCCATTGGCGGCTTTTTGAAAGCGACTCGCGGCACCTGCGGCTTTGAACTGTACTAAGCCCAAAAATGCGTATGTGCTAAAGCTGCCTGTTTGAAACGCACCAGCAAGCTGTCGATTTCATGAGTTTTTGCAACCTGAAACGCCAGTGAGGGATGGAATGGCCTGCATTCCTGGTCTCAAATCTCTCGCTGATGCGTCGGGTTACGATCAAATCGACAGGCTGTTAGCGCGCGTTATCGATCATTGGCAGCAGTTGCTTATCAATTTCAGCCGCCTTTTCGACGGCTTTTTCAAAAGGCAACCCCTCCGCCGTCCCCGGTCGTTTGTGGCCAATTCGGCTTAACCATGAATCGTGCAGGACCGTTCCTTTCTGATTTGCCAGTTGAAGTATCTCGGCACTGGCTGGCCGCCAGGATTCTACGCCCCAAGCCTTGAGTACCGCTTCCGCGATCGTGCGATGCCCTTCGCTGTTGCAATGCACGCCATCTGGTGCGACCGTGAAATTGGGATCTTTTTCGCGTTGCTGCTTCCAGAAGGCCATGCTCGGCGTGTAGAGATCAATCACCATTTCCGTGCGATCTTTCTGTTCCAGCAACCACTCGCCGTACTTCTGAATCACTTGATCGTAGTTTTCGTAAACAGCAAACCACGCATACTTTTCCTGTCCCGCAGGCAGCAGCTTCCCAGCGGCCTTCAATGGCATCGCATCGAACGGCGGCGGTGTCATCAGAACGAGCTTTGCTCCCGAAGCATGCACTTTCTCAATCAGCCGATTGATGCCTTGTTGATACTTCTGAAAACGCTCTTCACTGAAAGGAAAATAGATTCCGTCATTCATGCCATAACACGCGACCACAACATCAGGCTTGACGGCCGCCAGCGCGCGGTCAAGTCGTTCATGAACGTCAGGCCGAGGAAACGGGTGATCCGGTTCCGACAGACCAGTGCAGGTCTCGCTGGGAAGCCCCGCATTCACCAATTCCGGCATGGGATCAACGCCATGGAGTCGCAACTGCAATTCAATCATGTTCACGAAGCCACCAGCAGCAGTGATGGAATCGCCCAGAAACAGAATGCGTTTGGCTTTCAGCGGAAATGCTTCCTCTGCTGCATTCAGAGGATTCATAAGGATGAAGAGGACGAATAGTCCAAGAGTTGGCTTCATGGAGTTGCCCTTGAGTAATCAATAGAATGGTGACGAGAAACAACTGCAGAAAACGCCGGGCCCGCTGGCTCAGCACGATCACAGCATTGACTGTCGCTCTTCCTCAGTGAAGTTATTATCAATCGCTTCCCCGGCATTGACAGATTGACGCATGCGGGAAACTTTTCTTGCCATCGCCATATGTGCGCCACTGATCTTTTCGCCTGAGAAGTTGGCAATGCCCGCAGCGGCGATTCCAAGTGATGTGCCTTCTGCAAATGCGTCCTGATTCGCGGCAAGAAATGAGAACTGCCAGCTGTAGACCGTTTGCTGATGCTCGATCATGCTGCGAATCTGATCGCGGTTGAATTCTCGACTCGAATTCTCCTGGCCATCTGTGACGACTACAAAAACAATAAGACCCGGACGCTGCGCTTCGTCCATCACTGCAAGCCGAGCACCGGTTTCGTTGATGGCACGCCCGATCGCATCCAGCAGCGCGGTCGATCCGCGAGGCACCATTTTAAACTTCGGAATCTGCTGAATTGGAATTCCCGAATGAACAAACTCGTACTCATTGTCAAACTGCACGAGTGTCAGTAATGCTTCGCCAGGTTCGCTCTTTTGCTGATCAATGAAAGTGTTAATGCCACCTTCCGCATCCGCCTTGATCGATTCCATGGAACCGCTGCGATCCACAACCATTGTAATGTCAGTGAGATCTTTTCGCATGAGACTGCTCTTTTCATGGTGAGAGGGTCGTAAATCACAAAGCAATCAATGTTACCGTCCTGATTCGACGGCAATTCAATCCTGCCGGGCGCAGACCGAAGTATTGAGGATTGCAAGTGTACCAAAATCCGGCATTGCATACCGCAACATTGGCGATTTTACATCAGCCACGGTACTCGTGCTTCGATTACCGGGCAGAAAAAAGCATTCCGGTGAATGCCGTGACGGCGACATCCACGATGGCCCGAAGAGCATTTGCAATCGTTGGAATTCGAAGCGACGACGCAACTGATGACAACTTCGCGTTATGCACGGCTCGCTGTCCCCGAGCAATTTGCATGGTGCACAAACGACCAAACGAGCCCGGCATGGGAACTCCGCAGGCTGACAACTCGGCTCGTAGAAACCCAAGATCGAACGAGATATTGTGAGCGACCAGATGAGTTGTCCCGGAAAGACAATCCATCAAGATTGGGGAATTCAAATTACACTTGAAGAACTGGCTTGTAGCGTTTTTGGCTGCCATTCTGTTCGGCGCTACATTGACGCAACATCCGATTTGGTATCATATCGCGGCCTTGATAATGATTCTTGCTTTCTTCCTCCTGGAAGCACTGCAACAGCAATTCGAATCAGCCCTTTCGCTGAGAGCCAGAGCCATCGAGGCCGGTCTGAGGCGATCAGGTTCACCAGTATTCGAGCCTCGGCGCCGGATCAAATATCGAACGGTCAAAAAGCTAAACGAGTTCGCTCCGGATAGCCCGTCTCATGCAATATACCTTCGATTCCTTCATCTACGACGGTTTCCTCTCAATTTTTTGGTGCTTCGTGCGCATGGCTTCTTCTACTTTGCGTCGTGCATCATCGTCATTGGCAGCGGCTTTTCTAATTCAAAACAGACCGACGATTCAATTCGCAAAGAGCCCGTGGATGTAATCTCGCAAATTGGCAGCAAATTATCTAACCAAAAGTCGGTAGCATCTGAAGTGATATTCTCAAAGCCCAGCCACTTGGTAGCTCCGGATGACGAAAATGTAGACACGTCGAAAGACCACGAAAACGTGGCAGACGAAGGGAGTCCCAATCGATGATTCTTTCGCAAGGCGAGTTGAATGATTAACCCTTTCCCCAAGTCGTCGCACGCCGAAATTCGTGAAGCGCTTGATGAATTGGATCACGAGATCGTTTTTAAGGAAGACCTTGAGCACATCTCTGTAGTGATCGACGTCGTACTGTCAGCTTTCGCAAGAGGTGCCGATTTACCATTGAAGTGTGAAGTTTCATCCAAAACCGTCATGAAATCACTTCGTTCGTTTGGGCTGTCCGATGATGCAATAGTATTCCACGAAACTTTGGAGGAAATCGCTTCACTTACGCTTTACGATGATACAGTCGAATGTGAGCAAAAGTTGGAAGAGGCTGAATCAGTGAGATCCGATCTATACACGGCATTTGAAGATTTTCTTGATCAACTGTTTGCTGAAAGCGAGGCGACGTGATGAACGACCTCCAAGACTTGGATTGTAAGTTGAAGGCCGCCGGAACTTCATTGGAAGTATTATCACGAACTGCAGACTGCGTCGTTCTTTTTGGTTCAAGAAGTGCCAGAGTTGATCGCAATGGTTCGGACTGGGATCTACTCTGTGTCGGCGATGGAAAGACTAGAAAATCGCCTTCCCTGGATCTCGTTTGGATTGCACCGAAACGAATTCATTCGATTGACTGGCGCAGGTCAGAATTGGCCGGACACGTTGCTACATTTGGAACCGTATTGTCCGGAGATTTTACATGGCGAGCCACTGTCGAGCGTTCTGATGACCCAGCTGTTCGCAAAGCCACAAGACTGTCATTAAGAGTGCGAATCCTGACTAAAGATTGGACTCGACTAGCCGTAGCATTTCGCCAAAAACACATCCGATTTCTATCAAACGACCTTGTTCGATTGGCCTTTCTTTCACGGCACGAGGCCGTTCCACCAACTCCGATTCTTGAATCGAGACATGAAAAACTGTCGGAGATCGCGAAGGAACAATCGGAAAACGGCGTACTCTCGTTCGAAATACGCGATCAGTTTCTTCTTCTCAAGGAATCACTTGATGGAACGGGTTGCTGTCTTAAATCAGCCGAATCCATCGAAAAAGCTAGGTGATTGACGTGAGCTGTCTCCAAAATTGAAGGAAACAAAAAGCTCTCTTTAGTGACAGTTTGAAGCCAACTGTCGAGGATGCATTCCGGCCGGCAAAGCTCCAGCCGGTAACGTTGTCAGTACTGCGCAAATCTGACGGGGCAACAACACGGAAGTCAGTGGTTACGATAGTCTCTTTGCTCAGTTTTCGTGGCAAGTAAAACTTAGAAGTTTGCACAGCCTGAATCGCTGAATTTCGCGAACAACTGCTCAGCTTTCACGCTTCGCGGGATGTCAACTCCGACTTGCGGCACTCATGCTATCGCCGCTGATGACTATTCGTTTCGCAGGTGCGTCATTGTTGGTACACTCGACGACGTGCGACTTGCGATGATTCGGCTGCACTCCGGTGCGATAAAGTCGAGTGGCCAAACCCACATTTCGCGCGGTCCAGAAAGACACCCTTAAACTGCGATCGTTCGCATGTCCCTTCTCCCCTTGGCAAGCAGACTGTCGATTTAATCTGTTTTCACAACCCGAAACGTGAGTGAGGGATTGCGTTGTGGCATCTCCGTGGCGTGCCAACAAATCTTTCGCTGACGCTTCGGGTTAGGATTAAATCGACAGCCTGCAGGGGAGAGCAAGTGGCCGATCGTGGCAAGACAAATTCGGCCTGGTTCCTGACCGCGTAACTTACAAAACATGCTCGATTCCGGCGAGGTGCTTCTATGTCCAATTCTGCAAATGTCAGTTCGGTCGATGCCATCCGTCTGTTCGCGGCTGCCGTCGCTAAGTTTCAAGACGAAGCACGCTTGTGTCTCACGATGATGGATTCGCAGTTGCGGCAAATTCTGTTTTGGCTGGAACGTGATCGACCGAGCTTCTGGAAGCATGAATTTGAAAATTGCATGCGTGAGGTTGCGGAAGCTCGCGTGCGATTGCATCAATGTCGCATGAGAAAGATGGGCGACTTTCGACCATCGTGCATCGAAGAAGTTAAGCATTTGGAAAAATGCAAGAACGATGTCGAGTTCGCTCAGAAGCAGGTCCCAAATGTTAAGCGTTGGTTCGGCGAAGCAACACACGAAGGTGAAGAATACAGAGGCCGCGCGGCTCAGTTGACTCAAGCTGTCGAACGCGATCTTCCCAGGCTGCTGGCGCTACTGGCGTTTACGATCGATCGCCTTGAAGCCTACGCCGCTATTACAAGTCCAAATGCTGTGCCCGATGCGACTCGCATGGCCAAGATCAGCGCCGAGCTGCAAGAATTCCTGAAGAACATTGAGTCACAACAGGAGAACGCTGCTCCGCCAGAATAGCCGGGCCTGGCAGGAAGCTAAGTTTTGCAGCGTTGCTCATGTTTCAGCGTGCAAAACTTTCCGTTCCGTTTGGACAAGCCAACCGGGCCGGCCTCGTGTTCGTCAATGCTGGCTAATTACAAATCTTCCGCTCGTGCCAGGCGAGCTGGCACGGGGCGAGATCAAATTTCGCCTAAAAAACTTTCCGAAAGATTGCTATTTGTCGCTCACCCCAGAATCGCTCTCTCATCTTGACTATCAAACGCGACTGCACCCTTCGAACACCATCATCTGACAGATGCACTTAAAAATCGCAAGGCAATTCTGGACCGGCAGTTGAATCCGAGGCGTTCGTCACCTACCCTGCGGACCTTATGGAATAGCGTTCGTCGATGGGTTGCAGGTTTTTTCTTCAATTCCACTTCATTTTGGATAGGCCGACTTCGATTCCATCGAACCGGCAGGTGCTTCATGATTCTGAGTGGCAGTGAAATCAAGGCTCGATTGGGCGGCGACATCGGGATCGAGCCCTTCAATGAAGACCAGTTGAATCCTAACAGCTACAACCTGCGTCTGCACGATGAACTACTGGTGTACGAAGAAATTGTGCTCGATATGAAGCGCGCCAATCGGTACCGGCAGATCATGATTCCGCCCGAAGGCCTGGTCCTTGAACCCAATAAAATGTACCTGGGTCGCACGATGGAATATACGCAGACGCGAAATCTCGTGCCCATGCTGGAGGGACGATCATCGATCGGTCGGCTCGGGATGTTTGTTCACATCACCGCTGGTTTTGGCGACGTCGGATTCTGCGGCTACTGGACACTCGAAATGCTGGCCGTGCAGCCGGTAAGAATTTATGCCGGAGTTCAGGTGTGTCAAATCTTCTATCATACAGTCGAAGGCGCGATCACTCAGTATGAATCCGGAAAGTATCAACGCAACTCGGGCATACAGCCGAGCCTGTTGTATAAAGAACTGATTGCTCGTGACGAACGCCAGCGAACTCTGGATTTCGGAAATATTGAATAGCTTTAGCGCAGGTCTCCAGACTTGCAATTCCCTTGTTCGGACCGCGTGACGTATTACGATGAACCGCCCTTCTACCCGCGAACTTATTCAACAGTTAACCTCAGGCTCCATCACTGCGCGGCAATTGACGCAGCAAAGTCTTGATCTTATCTCGACGCTCAATGGGGAACTTAATGCGTTTGTTTCAGTCGATGCGGAAGGCGCGCTGCAGCAGGCGGATGACATTGATCGCCGGCGCAAGGCGGGCGAAAAGGTTGGACGGCTGGCTGGTCTGCCGATCGGAATTAAGGACAACATCTGCCAGAAAGATCGACCAACAACCTGCGGCAGTCGCATGCTGCAGAACTTTCTGCCGCCCTACGACGCGCACGTGATCGAACGCTTGCGTGCCGAAGACGCAGTCATCGTGGGCAAACTGAATCCCGATGAATTCGCAATGGGTTCATCGACCGAAACGTCTATTTTCGGAGTGACGCGCAATCCATGGGACCAGACACGTTCTGCCGGCGGATCCAGCGGCGGATCGGCCGTCGCCGTGGCTGCGGGCATGGTTCCGCTGGCACTGGGTTCAGATACTGGCGGCTCGATTCGACAACCCGCCAGCTTTTGCGGCGTAGTTGGAATGAAACCAACATATGGACGCGTCTCACGATACGGCCTGATCGCATACGCCAGCTCACTGGACCAGATTGGTCCGTTCGCGAGCGATGTTTATGGTGCAACGCTGTTGCTGGAATGTATTGCAGGCCACGATCAGCGTGATTCAACGTCATTGGATGTCGCAACTGCGGCATGGACTGAAACGCTCGATCAACCGCTCCACGGCCTGCGAATTGGTGTCGCCGAAGAACACTTCGCCGAAGGTCTGGATAGCGAAGTGGAACAATGTGTACGTGACGCACTGACTGTGCTGGAAGGCGCGGGAGCGACAGTGCATTCCGTTTCCCTGCCGCATTCGAAATATGCTGTCGCGACGTATTATCTAATCGCCTGCAGTGAAGCCTCCAGCAATCTCGCGAGATTCGATGGAATCCATTACGGTCATCGCGCGAAAAAGTTTGATGACCTGATTGATTTGTATTTCCAAAGTCGCGGCGA
>JBDNFT010000066.1:0-3856 GCA_041689695.1 Planctomycetaceae bacterium
AGCCGCGACGGAAAAAGACTTCGATCCCGAAGAACTGAAGAAGTACGAAAGCACCGTCCGCGAGATCAAATCCGGTGTGCAGGCAGCGATTGAAAACGAAGAAATTCCGCCTGGTTACGTCGATGGTATTAAAGGCTACTTTGACAATTTGGATGCTGCAGATTCTCCGAAAAAGTAGTCCGACCTGTCCCAGGTCGGAATCCTCAAACTGTCGCGAAGTCGGCAAGCCACAAGCTGGCGATCAGTGTTCGTGAAACAGGTATTGCGTTCGCCAGGTTTGCAGGCCAGTCTCCCTTTTCCCATCAACCATGCCGAAGAATGCAGACCTGAGACAGGTCTACCTACGTAGTCCGACCTGTCCCAGGTCGGATGCCTTAAAATATCACTACGTCTGCAACCTGCCGACCTGTTCACTATAACAACGCTGAAGAATGCAGATATGGGACAGATCTGCCTACAAATCCCGAGGACCGATTCCCTGATCGCCATTCCTGAATGCTCAACGCTTTCTCGCCGGCCACGATGATGTGGTCGATCAGCGGAATGCCAATAATCTCAGCAGCAGATTCCAGGCGTTCGGTGACATTGATGTCCTGATCACTTGGTGTCGGATCACCGGACGGATGGTTGTGAACAACAATGATGCAGTTGGCCGCATCACGGATTGCCGGACGAAAAACCTCGCGCGGATGAACGAGGCTGTTGCGAAGCGTGCCAACGGTAATCTGATGAGACGCAATCGGCTGGTTCTTGGTATCCAGCGTCACCATGTGGAACTCTTCCTGCTTGGCTTCTTTCGCCAACCGACTGAATTGTTCCAGACAGAACTTCATGGCAGTCGCCGGATTTGTAATGCGAATCCTCGGCTTGAAGCCATTGTCCATCGCAGTTGCCACTCGACGCCCCAGTTCGATGCCAGCCATGATCTGACAGTACGCCGGTTCGTTCACGGCAATACTGTACTCCTTGAGTTCCTTTGGTCCGAGACCGGGAAGTGTTTCAAGTCGTTCGCCCAATCGACTCGCAATTCGGTCACCCGCCTGCAACGCCGATTCGCCGACTCGGCCGGTACGAATTAAAATCGCCAGCAGTTCGGACAATTTCAGATTCGCCGCTCCCTGCAACAGAAGTCGTTCGCGCGGCCGCTCGGCCATTGGCGCTTCAGTGATCTGAGTTCCATGCACCTGTGCATTGACCCAGGGATCAACTTCGAACTGCTGCGGGTCACCTTTCCAACGAAATCTTTTCCCTTCGTCGGTTTCAAGCTGCTGCAGATTTCCCTGCTTGACTAATGTGGTCACGATGATTCGCGTGACCTGTAAGTATTCGTCGCCGTGCGATTCGCGGATTTCGTCGATGGCGAATTCCGGACGTTCGACTAAACGTGAAAGAACGGCCTGATAAATCTGCTTTCGATCCGGTTTCGAAGGGCGAGGCATCTGGGAACTTTCCTGAGAACATGGTGTGCGGCGTGAAGCCATTCCGAGCAGATTCTACGAAGTCACGCTCAGTTTTTCCCGCCTGTTGGGGGCCACAGTGTCGAAAAACGGCAAGTGCCTTTCTTTGGTCTGCGTGCTAAGTAAAATACGGGAATGAAGTGGTCGAATTGACGAATCAATCGAAGAATGTGCAACAAACAGCAATCATCGATGACCGCGCGATGTTTCTCTGGAAGTGAGACCTGACAATGCCAACCTATGTTTACGGTGTCATCCTGTCTGATGATGACGAAGCAGTCGGAGAAACCTTTGAAGTCGAACAGGGAATCAAAGAACCACCGTTGACTCATCATCCTGTGACCGGCCGGCCAGTGCGAAGACTTCTTTGTGCGCCGTTTGTCGCAGGGACCTGGTCGCCATTGAAAACCAAAAAGCTCATGAGTGACAAAAGCCTCACGGACAAAGGATTTACGAAATATGTCAAGACGAGCAATGGTTACGAAAAAAGTGCCGGCGTCGGTCCAGATCGCATCGGTGGTGGATCAAGCGAATAACATTCGGCTGACAAATAACCCTGAACACGTCGAAGGCCGAGTCAACAGGAGCGTAATTGTCCTGAAGACATGCTTCTTGAAAAAGGCTACGTAAGCCGCTATTCCACATCCGCACTCTGAAATACCACATGCAGTCATCAACCGCCAATAAGATCACTCTCGCGATGATTGTCGTGCTGGGGATCGCCATCGTGGTACCTTTGTTGCTGAAACAAACTGCACCGGCAGACGACACGCTTGTTCTGTACTGTTCACACGATTCAGTTTTTGCGGATGCCATTATTCGACAGTTCGAAGCAAAAAGCGGCATTACCGTGCAGGTGCGGTACGACGAAGAAACAAACAAGTCGCTGGGACTTACGAATCTGCTGATCACCGAGCGGGCTCAGCCGCGTTGTGATGTCTTCTGGAACAATCAAACGCTGGGCACGATCCGACTGAAAGAAGCAGGCTTGCTGGCGGCCGTTGATCCGGCTTTGTTTGCACGCATTCCGAAACAATTCAAAGACACCGAGAATCAATGGGCTGGCTTCGCCGCGCGGCTGCGAGTCTACATCGTCAATACAGACCGCATGGTCGCCACTCAACAGGCGATCGATGATGCACTGCGATCACCATCGCTTTCGAATTCTGCAATCGCCGCGCCGCTGTTTGGAACGACATTGTCGCACTATGCTGTGCTATGTGATCGCATGGGACTGGACGGTTTAAAAGCCTGGCACGGATCGCTTCATGATCGCGGCATCCGGGAAGTACGAGGCAACGGTGCCGTAAAAGATCTGGTGGCCGCAGGAGCGTGCGACTTCGGATTCACTGATACGGATGACGCTTTTGCTGCCATTGATGCGGGTCGCCCGGTAACGATGCTACCAGTTCGGCTGGACACAGGAAAAACCATTTGCCTGCCGAATAGTGTGGCAATGATTCGCAACTGTCCCCATCCAGATGCTGCCGCGAAATTCATGGAGTATCTTCTATCCGAAGAAGTGGAACTCGCTTTGGCGAATTCCGGATCGCGACAAATCCCACTCGGCCCGGTTGACAACTCTCTGCTGAGCAGCGAAGTTCAGGAACTCACAAAGTGGGCGGCCGACGGCGTGTCACTCGATGGTGCGGCGAAGCATCATGCCGAAGTTTTAAAATGGCTAACGTCGGAATACGCAGGCCAGTAATCGTATGACACTCATCGTCTCATTGCTGTGGTCCGTCGTTCGATGCGTAATGATTGCCAGCATCGCCATCTGGCCCGTCGCTGCAGTTGTTTCACGCATCGAAGCGTCATCAACTGTTGTTTCGCGACGATTGCGTTTGCTGCTGGCGATATTCCCGTTCTTTATTCCCGAGTTGTTGATAGGGTTCAACTACCGTCTGGCGGTGACTCAGTTAACGTCCGGATCAAGCCCGTTCGTCGCTGCAAACTGCACAGAAGCTTTGTACGCCCTGCTCATGTTTTCGCGATGCCTGGCTGTCGGTGTCGCGCTGTCACTGTTGATGCCACGAAGAAACGCAGCTGATGAATCGCTGCATTCGTGGAACATGTTACGTCGTTCGATGCCATCGGCAACATGGTGGCGAGGTTGGTTGAGACTTAAAATCTTTGGTTCATGGCAAACATCACTGGTCGCATGGAGCGCGATGGCGCTGGTGGGATTTCAGGAATTCGAAACAGCCGCGCTGATGCAGATTGATCAGTATCCGATTTCATGGTCGGTATGGCTCTTCGACGCACACGCCGCGCGGTTGCCATTGTCAGATTCGTTGCAGATGATGATCGGCCCTCTGCTGTGCGAATTGGCAATGTTGTGTCCAGCGTTCTGCGTACTGTTTCTCAGACCAGCGTCTGATGACAGCAATCATGGTAGC
>JBDNFT010000067.1:0-6325 GCA_041689695.1 Planctomycetaceae bacterium
AATGTCCAAAGACTGCGACCTTTTTCGCATCAATTGCTGCGTCTGATTCGAGAACGTCCAACGCACGGCTCAAGCCCCACGCCCATGCGCTGATGGAACCGCCGGCATCGCTTGCGCGCGGTGAGTCGCCTTGTTCGGTCAGCGCATGGATTCCGTTCTTAAAGCCGTCGTCAAAATCCGGATCCACATCACCGTAGTAAATTGTGACAAGTCCATAGCCACGATTGATGATGCTTTTGACGTCCCAGCGACTTACTTCTGATCCGCGTGAAGTTTCGTTTGCCATGTTGTCGGCAATGCTCAGTTCTTTTCTATTATGCACCCACGAACGGGTCATGTGAATTCGAGGATCATGTTCCACAGTGTGGTTGCCATTGAAGTTGTATCCCATAAATACAGGGACGGGTTTTGTGGCGGCGGCTGGTGTGTAGATCAGCAAGTCCATCTGTGGCCCGTTGTCGTCATCTGAAAAGAAGACAGTGACTTCGCGTCGCAATGCTTTGCCGTCAAGAGCGTCCGGAATTGAGGAACGGACTTTTGTGCGGAGTTTGATCGCACTGGTCGGCAACGTGCCGAAGACGTGTTCCTGAAACAGATGCAGGATCTCCGGTCGGCGTTTGGAAGTCCATACGTCGGCCGAATCGACATTTGTGCCGTCTTCAAGCGTCAGCAGTTCGGGAAGCGTGTACGCAGGAACTTTAGATTCGTCATAGTTGAATTCTTCGGCGAGCAATGTGGCAGAACCCCAGATGTTCGGAAGTGCGAGTCCACAGGCGACGACAATCGCACAACGATATTGGTTGAAGGAAAGATTACGAAACATGAATTGGTTCTCCATGGAGGACGTCGGGGACATCGGTGGGGATGCGAATGGACTGATCATCATCATGGCGTAATTTTTTTAGAACTCAAACGAGCCAGTTTTCTGTTGCACACGAGATTCGTTGCCAAACCGCATCAAACGTTGCGGCGTGTTGCTTTTACTCAATTTCACTGATGCGAATGCGGTTTGAAGTTCATTTCGCCGTTGATACCTGAAGATCGCCCGACGATGCGCGTTGCCGATCGGCAACATGACTCAAATCGAGGTTTGCGCCGTGTTCAGCCAGGTGAACATTTTTCATAGTGTCGTAACCTATTTTGGGTAAACGGTTTGCGTCTTTTTTCCGGCGATATTTCTGCGTTAAAGTTTGCGCGCAAAGGCGATTGGCACGGGGTCTGCTTTACACCTAAACATGAACCGAGCATCACAGTGAAGCCGGTGACAAAGTGAATGGGACTCATCGAAACTGAGTGCTTATCACAAGGTGTAAAATCAAGAAACTGGAGAGATTGACATGAACATTTTGAACGCACTGAAGAACGACGAAAACGGCTTTGTAGTTTCTGCTGAACTGGTTCTGGTTGGAACTATTCTGGTTCTGGGCATGATCGTAGGATAGACCGAACTGTCCTACGGTGTGAACGAAGAACTTGAAGATCTTGGCTCAGGTATCGGAGCCATCAACCAGACTTACTACTACACACTCGCCAGCGGCCGAAAGGGTGAAGTCGTCGGAAGCACATACCTCGACTTCCAGGACGAATGCGACAACAGCTGCGACATCACTTGCAACACTCCAGCTCGGGGCGAACAAGGATCGGGCGGCAACTACTAATCGTTGTTGAAAATCGAAAACACACGGGGGCTTTGGTCGCACGACCGAGCCCCGTTGTTTTTCACCAGGACAGAAATGGATTTTCTGACCGAACATTGAGACTCTGAACGATACGACGCCAGCTACTGGATTTTGCAGCACATCTTGAAACCACAACCCCGGTAACTCGCGTCATTTCCTTCACAAAACAGTCTCCTGTTTCGAGATAAACAGCCCGCGTTCGCTTTTAGCAAACGTCGGGCTGTTTGTCTTTGTACTCTATAAAATGTGACGTTTGACGATTCACTGCCAGAATTTTCCCGGCGTTAACAACGCCAAAAACTGCCTTAAAGCTGCCATCGCCGGGAACCTTGTCTGTGTTTAGAATGTCTGCGGGCGGAGATAAGTTCAATGAAACCCAAAAATACAAATCGGCACTAGTGTTTTGTCCATGTCGAATTTACTAGGTAGCGAAAGTCGTCAAGACTTTCGGATTCGCCCTGAATCGCCGAAAGTCTTGACGACTTTCGCTCCAATTTTGATTGGTAAACTCAATCTGGACGATCCCACGGAATAAGAACATGCGCAGCGAATCTGAAGTCCTTTTCGAAGACAATCCCTTCACTATACCGGTTGCTGACCGCGTCCGGCGACTGCCGCCGTACCTGTTCGGAACGATTAATAAACGCAAATACCAACTGCGCGTGGCCGGAGTTGACGTCATTGATTTGGGTATGGGCAATCCAACCGATCCGCCAGATCCAATGATCGTCCAGAAGATTGAAGAATCACTCGCGGACCCGCGAAACCACAGATATTCAGTTTCCAACGGTATTGGAAACCTTCGTAAGGAAGTGTCTGCGCGGTACTTGAAGCGATACGGAGTCCGCCTGGATGCTAACGATGAGGTTCTGGCTTGTCTTGGTTCCAAAGAAGGTTTCAGTCATCTCTGCCTGGCACTGATGGGCCCCGGCGATACGGCGATTGTGCCAGCACCTTCGTTTCCGATTCATGTATATTCGGTCATGCTGGCTTCCGGCAATGTCATCGCACTGGACGTTCGCGATCCCGAAAAATTCCTGCGAAATATCGCCTACACGTGCGAACATTTGATGCCAAAACCAAAAGTTGTGGTCGTCAACTTTCCGCATAATCCGTCATCAACTGTGATTGAACAGGACTTCTATGTGGAGCTGGTGCGACTGGCCAAGAAACACAAGTTCCTTGTGATCAGCGACTTCGCCTACGCCGACATTTGCTATGACGGCTACAAGGCTCCGAGCTTTCTTGCCACACCCGGCGCGCTGGATGTCGGCGTGGAACTGACTTCGATGAGCAAGAGTTACAGCATGGCTGGCTGGCGTATTGGATTCTGTTGCGGTAATCGCGAAATGGTTCGCGCGCTGGCGACGATCAAAGGCTATTACGACTACGGCATTTTTCAGCCGATTCAGATTGCGGCGATTGTCGCCATGCGGCATTGTGATTCTGCCATCGATCGCATGGCGGCTGAATATCAAATTCGCCGCGATGCACTCTGCGACGGATTAAGACGCATCGGTTGGAATGTTGAGCCACCGAAAGCCGGCATGTTCATTTGGGCCGAGATTCCTGAGCCTTGGAAGAAAATGGGATCCATCGAATTCGCCATGAAACTACTGAATGAAGGTGGCGTTGCCGTAAGTCCGGGTCGTGGCTTTGGAGCGGAAGGCGAAGGCTTTTTACGGTTGGCGATCGTTGAAAACAGCCAGCGACTTCGTCAGGCAGTGCGCCAAATCGACAAATGCCTTGATTCCGCCGAGTCGCCAGAAACCGCTCCCGCCCTATGAGTTCGTTCCGCAGCACTTCTTGAACTTTTTACCGCTGCCGCATGTGCATGGATCGTTGCGACCAACGCGAGCAGATTCGTTGCGTATAGTGCTGGGGTCAGTAACGTAGTGATCTTCATCCTGGTCGTCGTAGTCAGCGTTGTCAAAACTCGAATGCAGGTCTTGCTTTTGCGAGTTGTTGTTCGCCTTCTGCCTCGCTGCCATTTGAGCATTGTAGACGGCCATAAACTGCTGCGCTCCAGCTTGAGTCCGCATGTCGAATCCCTGCTTCGTTCCCATCATGGAAAATGACTTGGCCATGCCATACTTGGATTCGTCAGCGAGCTGATCACGCAACTCAGATGCCACGTCATCATTTAAAAATTCCAGCATCCTTGATGCCGGTGCATGATTTCGCGTACGCTCGATGAATTTCCAGAATGCACGGATTTCCGCAATAATGTTCTCAGCCGCACTGGCCTCGACCGAAAATTTGCGCGGCATGAGTTCAAAAAGGATTTCATGATTATCGCCCGGTTTCATGGTCCCGGCGGATTCACCAATGTAGCTGCCTGCGAAATCCAGATAGGCATAGACGTACAGCACTTCGCTATTGCCTGAAGATGTTTCAGCGAACTCCGGCGATGCTTCAAACTCCTTGCAGATTGCCCGCATATATTCAATGTGCCGATCGCTATCCATTTCTTTGGATACTGGATCAATGATTGAGGTCATTATATCGAACATGGGGGCTTCCTTCGCGTGGTAAAGTTTGATTTTCTGGTTTGGTTTTTGCCCGAATGTTGTCTCTTGCAGATCATATTGGCAAGTGATTCGGATTTGCTCTCGTGAGTGCGACAAAACCAACGTCTCTGTTTAGAATTGGATTGCCTGATTTTCCATTGTTCGTAGGAGTCTTCGCCATGCGCATCACTGCTTTCTGTTTGTTCCTGCTTTTGTTGCTTATCCCATCGATCGCCGCAGCTGATTCCGCTGACGGATGCCTGGACCTGTATTTCATCGACGTCGAAGGTGGGGCGGCCACGTTGATCGTGACGGCGGCCGGCGAATCCGTGCTTATCGATTCTGGCTATCCCGACAATCAGGGGCGAGATCTCGATCGCATCATCCACGTCGCGAAAGACGTCGCGGGTTTGGAACAAATCGATCATGCTGTTGTCTCTCACTGGCATCTGGATCACTATGGCAACCATGCAGCATTGGCTGCTAAGTTTGGGGTCGGCACATTTTGGGATCGTGGTATTCCAGATACGTTGGCAGAAGACCCCAGCTATCAGGATCGCATCGCGAATTATCGCGCTGCTTCTCAAAATGCGTCGAAAGCTTTGTATGCTGGCGACTTGCTGCCGCTGAAGTCCGGTAAGACACCTCTGACGGTTCGCGTGCTCACATCCGGAAGAGACGTTGTCACTGGCGAAGGTGATGCGAATCCGTTTACTGATCGGCACGCTGCTCAACCCGACGACCCAACTGACAACTCGGCAAGTCTGAGTCTTCTCTATTCGTTTGGCAACTTTCGATTTCTAACGTGCGGAGATTTGACGTGGAACACGGAAGCAAAACTGGTCACACCTCGCAATGCGGTTGGGAAAGTTGATCTCTTTATGGTCACGCATCACGGACTGCCGGTCAGCAACAATCCGGCGCTGGTGCTGGCGATTGATCCCGTCGTCACTGTGATGTGCAATGGACCTAAAAAAGGCGGCGCAGAACAAACGATTAAGACGTTGCGAGAAGTCAAATCCTTGAAGGATCAGTTCCAGCTGCATCGAAATGTAGATCTCGAGGCTTCGCTGCAGACACCCGTTGAATTCATCGCTAACAGCGAGGAAACGGCGGACTGCAAGGGGCAATGGGTTCTGGCAAAAGTCGCGGCCGATGGTTCGTCTTACACAGTGCAGATTGGTTCGGAAGGGAAGAAGCACGCCTACGAATCGCGTTCACGATAAGGCATGTCGCGGAGGCTGGAGTGAATTGCGATTGTCCCCTCTCCCCCGCAAACGATTTTCTAATTTCACAAATTTTCCACGAGGGAAGAGGGCTAGGGTGAGGGGGATTTCACCTCTGATCTTCAGCCTCATTCCACTCACAAATCAGCCCCTCATCCGGCCTATCGGACACCTTCTCCCCCGATTTCGGGGGAGAAGGGACATGTGTTTGTCACGCCGCTTTGCGGCGAGCCCTGGCATGGCGGAGTGTGCCATATTTTAACTTCAAGAAGGCATCCCGCATCTGCTGAGCATCGCGGAATCTATGACGAGGATTCACGTCAATGGCTTTTCGCATGAAGTCAATAAAGTCCTGATGAATTCGGCCGCGGAGTTTAGAATAACCGTTCGCTGGCCATTCAAACGGCCACTCGGGCCATTCGCCTGCCAGCAATCGCCAAACGATCAGTCCGATAGAAAATACATCAGAACGAAGCGATGGTTTTCCCATCGCCTGTTCGGGAGCCATGTATCCCACTGTTCCGGTGCCGCCGCCCTGAACTGTTTTCTGGGAGACTTTTGCGATTCCAAAATCAGCCAGGCGGACGCGATTGCCGGGAAACATGATGATGTTTTCCGGCTTAATGTCGCAATGGATGACGTGAAACTTATTTACCCACCTTCTGCCGAATCTTGAACTCGCCCGAAACTTTTTGACCGCTGGACATGATTCGGCGTTGCGTCTTCAAAAGACGGATACGATCCAAACAACGAAGGAACTCTTCCTGCGTCGCGCGACGGGAAAATACATCTTGGCTCAATCCACATTCGGCGAGTCATGACGATGAACAGGATTACCTTTTTTGTATGACGTACAAACCCCGCAGATTCACATGCTGACGATTATTCTTTGTCCATAGCACGCTCTTGG
>JBDNFT010000068.1:0-2435 GCA_041689695.1 Planctomycetaceae bacterium
GCAAGGTCTGAAACTGTCGTTCGGTCCAGTACTGCTGCCCATCACGGCGTTTCGGCATTTTTTTCTTGAGGTTTTTCTTAGCCTTCAGCAGCATCGGATCTTTGGTGTCTTCCGGGATTTCATCATACTTCTGCTGCCAGCGAAACATCCTCACGTCATCTTCGTGAGCGACCGCAAACACATAGCCTCTTGTATCGAACTGTGGTCGTCCCGCACGGCCGAACATCTGATGCGCGGAACTGGGCTCGATCAGCTTCATCGCACGCGGCGGGCCTTTCAGCAGCGACGTCATAACGACAGAGCGCGCCGGCAGATTGATGCCAGCCGCAAGTGTCTCGGTGCAGACGCAGATACTGAGCAGCTTCTTTTGAAATAGCTTCTCGATGATACGACGATACTTCGGCAGCAATCCGGCATGATGAATGCCAACGCCACGCATCAGAAACTGTTTCAGCTTTCCGCCTGCACCGACTGACCAGTCTTCGCGATCGATCTCGGCCATCAAAAGTTTTTGCTGACCATCGGCCAGCATACGTTTGCCTTTGAGCTGTTCCGCAACGCTCCAGCATTCATTGCGATTGAAGCAGAAGACAAGAGCTGGTGTGTAACGAGTTTCGTCGTCACCGTCTGCCATGATTTCCAGCTGGTCCGGCAGGAACTCATCAGCGATCCAGCGAAAATCGAGAGGCACGCGGCGTTCGTCGCTCTGCAGCAGACGCAGCTTTCTGGAATGCTGATGCGATAACCAGACCACAAACTCAACAGCGTTCCCAACCGTCGCGCTAATGAGAAGCAGTTTTGTATGTCGAGGCAGAAGCCCCAGCGACAGCTCCCACACGATGCCTCGTTCGGGATCATTGAAGCTGTGGAATTCGTCCATGACCACGGCGGATACATCGTCGAAGGATTCTTCTTCCGGCGACAGCAATCGATTGAGCAAAATTTCTGCGACAACAACCAGAATGCGAGCGTCTGCGTTTTCCTTGCGGTTTCCTGTGATCAATCCAATGTCCGACGCAGAAAATCCCCATCGAACAGCGGACTCCTGCAGCTCACGAAATTTCTGTTCGGTCAATGCGATCAGCGGAGTCGTATAGTAAGCTCGCCGACCAGTCAGCAATGCTTCGTAAAGAGCGGTCTCGGCGATGACCGTTTTACCCGTTCCCGTCGGCGCGCAGACGAGAATTCCGTCTTCAGCATCGAACCAGGTCAGAATCGCATTTTCCTGAAACGGATACGGCGGCCACGGAAGCTGTTCGAGATATCGTAGGGCAATCTCATCGGAGGAAGGAAATTCTGAATCCATTCGAGCCTGCTGAATAAGGATATGTCGTTGTCGTGCCAGCTTGCAAAGATCGCATGATACCCAATTCAGCGACGCAGTAGAATTGCCTACAGAAAGTGATTTTCCCTTACTGTTTTGCTTTACGGATCGAAGTGTGAGAGAGGCATGACGAATCTGCGATGTCCTTCGTTCAAATCACTGCCTCGCCAGATCCCGTTCACTTCATGGAATGTCGCGGATGAACATCATTTACTGGTTCGACACAGTAGAGACGTTCGACACAGTGGGGACGTTCGACACAGTGGGGACGTTCGATACAGTGGGGACGTTCGACACAGTAGAGACGTTCGATTGCGGCAGAACGGCTGCTGCGTTACTCTTCCGTATTCGGCATGAATAGCAGCATTGATGAACATTCTGTTGGCTCCCTGAACACCTCTAAAAACACTCAACGCATACGGCATAATAGTCAGGAAATACGTTCGCATGGATCAGCAATCCGGAGACAATTCTCCAGGGCCGTCGAATAACAAACCGAGCGATGGGCAAGGTGGTGACCCTAGACGACGCAGCTTGGGTTTCATGTTTATTCTGGGTGCCCTTGCTTTTGTTCTTGTGATGTGGGCATTTTATAGCTCCCCATCAAACTATGGGACGACTGTTGGTTTTACCTTCGTCAAAGAGCAGCTCAAGGCTGACAATATCGAATCGGCTCGCATCCAGCAGGACTACCTGATGGGCGAATGGAAAAATGTTCCTGAATCACCAAAAGAGACAACAGGGAAGCTGAGCAAAAGATTCAACACCCAGATGCCTCCAGAAAACGCGCGAGATCCGGCGTTCTTCGAAGAACTGTACAAGAAAGTTCCGGTTGATGTGGCTCCTGCCACGATCGACAATGGCACGCAGTTGCTCATCTGGATTCTGATGGGCCTGTTCTTTTTTTTCATCCTGTGGACGGTCATGCGCCGGTCGTCAGATCCGTTTTCCAGCGGCGGGATGATGGGCGGATTTGTACGCAGTCCCGCACGACGATTTGAGAAAAGCGATAAAGCCACAACGTTCGATGATGTCGCTGGCCTAAAAAACGCCAAGCAGGAATTGCAGGAAGTCGTTGAATTCCTCAAGACGCCGAAAAAGTTTACACGGC
>JBDNFT010000069.1:0-4448 GCA_041689695.1 Planctomycetaceae bacterium
TACCCGGATAAAGTGGAAAATGGATCGCAGAATGCGCCAGGTACAGGAAGAATTTTTCGTCTTTTTTGTCATGTAGAAATTTCACGGCTTCTTCGGTGTATCGTTGTGTCAGCGTCTGATGCTGAGCTGCGTTAACTCCTTCAAACAACTTATTGTCACGAAGCAGCGGCAACGGTGGTTGGTTCATTCCCTTGAGCCCCGTGGGATCGTTGTCAGCGGTTCCCTGCTTCTTAGTCGCTTCCGGATTCCGCTTTGGCAGTGGTGCGCCGAGATCGCTTTTGGAGCCTTCTTCAGCAGTGCCCATGTCATTGGAATACGGAATGCCAAAATACGAGTCGAAGCCTTGTGCTGTCGGCAGGAATTCTGCCTGATCGCCGAGATGCCATTTACCAACACATGCCGTGGCGTATCCCTTCGATTTTAAGACTTCTGCGATCGTGACCTCTTCCGGATTCAGCCCCACTGAGGCTGCAGGAAACAAGACGCTCGGAATTGGCAATACACGTTTTGGATAACAACCTGTCATCAATGCCGCGCGTGACGGCGAACACACTGGCGCTGCGTAGTGCGATGTCAGCAAACGGCCTTCTTTCGCCATGCGATCCAGATGTGGAGTGCGATTGAGCGTCGAGCCAAACGGCCCAATGTCGGCGTATCCCATGTCGTCAATATTGATGATCACGAAGTTGGGTGTTTCGGCTTCGGCAACGAGGGCCGAAAGTCCGACGCCAGTCGCTGCCATCGCAATCCTACAGAGGCTGATTAGCCGAGATTGAATATCCGTCATGTTTCAAAGATCTCCCCGATTGGAACAGTTCTGATAAAACTTCCGGATTCCGGAGTTGGGCAGCGTCAGTTTATCCAAAATTTCAAACGTAAGTGAGGGATTGAGTTTAGGCTGTTTGGCCCCGTATCCCTCGCTGACGCGTCGGGTTGTGATGAGTCCCTCGCTGATGCGTCGGGTTTTAAGAACGCTTGGTTTCCGCAACAGCTGGCGCTGTCTAAATTAGGCGACTTTACAGTCATTGCCCGTCAACCTCGTTGAACAATTCAGATACAAGCATTTTGAATTCGGGTAGAATATCTCCGCCCACAAGATACGAATCCCAACCGATGATTTCCACCTGAAGCAGTGAACGGTAGACGGCGACGTTCCGGGCACCTGGATCGACCATCCAGACCAATCGACAGCCGCCCTGAAAATACTCTTTGCGTTTCTGAGCCATC
Source organism: Planctomycetaceae bacterium (assembly GCA_041689695.1). Classification (GTDB taxonomy): domain Bacteria; phylum Planctomycetota; class Planctomycetia; order Planctomycetales; family Planctomycetaceae; genus SXXK01. The sequence continues at coordinate 1,228 of JBDNFT010000069.1, forward strand.
TCCGCCATGGTGTTTGACGGACTCAGGATTTCCACTGCGATGTCGGGACAGATCGCAGGCACTCGCTCGGAAGGCAATCGGCCTTCCGGTAAATTTGCTCGCAGAAAGAACGCGACGTCGGGGGCGCGAACCTGAGATTCTCCCAACCGGATGAAGCCCTGTTCGCCACTGGTTACTCCCAGGCGACCGTTGTCGGCGGCCAGACTGATATATTTTGCTATACACACCGCCAACAAAGATTCATAAAAGCCCATCGGTCGATCCACTAAAGTTCCGTCTACCAATTCACACACATCACCGCGATCGACCGCAGCAATCCAATCATGGATGGTGGCCGAACCCGGCGGAGGATCCGCATGAACGCGATCAGCCGGTATTCCGCCCAGTAGAATAAGATGGTCCGCAAAGGTCCGCGCGACAGCTGCATTTGGCAACATGGACAACTCCAATCCTCGAAGAACGAAAGGCTTCCGCAACCTGCCGACAAGTATACACCAACTTACAAAGCTCTCACAATAACAGCCAAAGCTGCCGCAGTAAGTCGTCATCAATCACGACTCCTTTGGGTTGCTGTTTAATCAACACGATGATCAATGCCACTTCTTCCTCTGTGGCGTTCAGATTCAGTTCGAGCAATCGATGCGCGACAGCGCGGCGACCGCTGTGTCGGCCAAGCACAAGTTGAATATCCGGTCCGCCAACGAGTTCAGGACGGAATGGCAAATAGGTGTCGGGATTTTTTAGCAGGCCATCCTGATGAATGCCGGCTTCGGTGGCGAAGATATTCGATCCGCCAATTGGTTTCATACGAGAAATTGCCACGCCAGTGAGTTCAGCAACCAGACGGCAGAGTGGTGCCAGCTTAGTTGTGTCAATTGAATGACTGCGATTGTATTGGTCTGCGTGCAGTGTCAGGGCCATGACGACTTCTTCCAGCGACGCATTGCCGGCGCGTTCACCAATACCGTTGACAGTGCATTGTACGACGTTTGCACCTTCGTCGATACAGGCCAGCGTATTGGCAACGGCTAGTCCCAGATCATTGTGAAAATGAACGGCCAGCAGAGCGCGGTCCAGATTTGGGACGCCGTCCTGAATGGCCTTGATGAAGTCGCGAGCTTTCTCTGGCGTCAACAGGCCGACCGTGTCTGGAAACCCGATCGTGGTGGCTCCGGCATCGATGGCTTCGCGGTAGCACTCACACAGGTAGTCGACTTCGGTACGGCTGGCGTCCTCGGGACTGAAGGCCACTATACGAAATCGTGATGCTGCGTATGACACAGTGTCGGTAATAATATGCAGAATTTCGCTGCGGCTTTTGTTGAGCTTGTGAGTTCGGTGCAGGGGACTTGTTCCGCAGAATAGACTCACGCCTCGCTTGTGCGGCGGGTTACCTTCGAGTGCGCGATCGGCGGCATCAATGTCTGATTTCAGAGTACGGCACAGCGCGGTCAGGACTGGCCCCCTGACGACGCCAATCATCATGCGGATGGCTGCAACGTCAGCTTCGGAGCTTGCTGGAAATCCGGCGTCAAGAGAGTGAACGCCAGCGTCCTGCAGTGCGAGGGCGATGCGAACTTTTTCGTGCGGCTCCAACGTTGCGCCGGGCATCTGTTCGCCGTCTCGCAGCGTGGTGTCGCTGAACAGAACTTTGCCGCTGCGTTTATGGTGGCTGATGATCGCGTGGCGAACAGTGTCAATAACGTGCCGCGACACTTTTTGCAGGAATGGTGATCGTGCCATAAGTGCCGACCGAAGGCAAACATTGTCGGTTCACAAACCAAAACGGCGAGCGGTGTGGCGTCAGCCCACCGGTACGATTGCGATTTTCGAGGTGCGTCATTGGACCCACAAAATCGCGACGTACCGGGAAGCTGACGCATCCCGCTCGCCGATCTTTGAAACTCTACAGAACCTTCGTTACGCCCGGTGTCGGAATTGCGTACGTCAGGTCGTCATTTGGAAGAACCGGTGGTTTGTCATCGAAACTGTGAAACGTTTCCACCGGTGAAACGCGAACGTTGGATGCAAGAGCATCGGCCATCTTGATCACCTGTCCTGAATATGTCGCCATGCGTCCAAGAATCGAAGTCATCGAACTAAGAGCACCGTACTCCGCTTCGTTTGGGCGTTCGCCGCGACGAATTGCAGCAAACAGGTCGTGATGTTCCTGTTGCCATCCGTCATGCAGGTTCTTGCGTTTGTTGTCCGCATCGGTACGAGGGAACTCCCACTTGAGCTTGCCCTTCGTGTCAAAAATGCGTCCGTTCGCAAGGTCGCATGATCCTTCTGCTCCATGCGCGAATTCTGAAACTTCGTTCCAGCAGTTTGGCATGTGGCGACACTGGCTTAGCAAGACAGATTTATCGCCATCGTTGTCGTAAGTGAATTCTACAAAGTGATGGTCATAGATTTCGCCGTATTCTTTACCGACGCGAACCTGACGACCGCCTTGTCCCTGAGCTGAAACCGGAGGGCCACCCATCAACCAGTTAATGACGTCAAGATTGTGAATGTGTTGCTCGGTAATATGGTCGCCGCACAGCCAGTTGAAGTAGTACCAGTTTCGCATCTGGTAGTCCATTTCGGTCTGACCATCCTTGCGAGGACGAACCCAAACGCCTTCGCCGTTCCAGTAAGCTCGTGTAGCAACGATACGGCCAATTTCACCATCCTGGAGACGCTTAATAGTTTCAACGTAGATAGGTTCATGGTGACGTTGCAGACCAACGGCAACGGCAAGGTTCTTTGCTTTTGCGATCTGATTCGCGTCGAGGACTTTCTGGACACCGATGGCATCAACGGCGACTGGTTTCTCCATGAACACGTGTTTCCCGGCATTGACCGCTGCTTCAAAATGCAGCGGACGGAATCCCGGCGGCGTCGCCAGAATCACCAAATCTATGTCCTGCTCCAGAATTTTCTGGTAAGCGTCGAATCCCGTGAACTGTCGCTCCTTGGGTACATCCACCTTTTCGGCATGTTGCTTCGTGAGCCCAGCCAGAGCGCTCTGCAGATTATCGTCAAAGGCATCTGCCATCGCGACGATTTTCGTTGGGCCTTCCGTATTCAATGCCTGTTCTGCAGCACCACGACCACGACCGCCACAACCGACAAGGCCGATGCGAATTGTGTCGTTGCCAGCCACGTGAGCCGCGCGAACGGGATTCAAGCCTGTCAGAATAGAAGCGCCGGCAGCAGCAACTGCAGAAGTCTTCAGA